>JAQNCU010000116.1 GCA_029077775.1 Acidocella sp.
TTACGGCCTGATTCTGGCGATGCCGGTGTTCGGGGTACTATTCGTCCAAGGTGCGGGCCGGCCGGTGAAATGGTTTGGCCTGTTCACGCTGCCGCAATTCGTGAGCAAAAACGCGGCGATCCACCATGATTTTGCTTTTTTGCATTTTTGGGGTGGTATTGCGCTGATCGTGCTGCTGGTGGTGCATGTTGGCGCGGTGATCGCGCATGAACGGCGTGGGCAGCGCATTCTGATCAGAATGATGCCGCGGCGGTCACGCTGACGGTATTTGCGGCGATAACCTTCCGCCGAGGCGCAGCGGTTCAATCGATTGCGCGCGGCCGTCCGGCCCGGTGTCGATCACCGCGCCGCAGATGGTTGCCTCGCCATCGGCCGGGTGCAGGCGTTCGCCGGGCATTTTGCGGGTGAAGCGGGCGATGGCGGGCGCTTTGCCCATGCCGATCACGCTGTCGTAATCGCCGCACATGCCGACATCCGACATATAGGCGGTGCCACCTGGAAGGATTTGATGATCGGCGGTCGGGCAATGGGTGTGGGTGCCGAGCACGGCACTCACCGCACCATCGAACGCATGGGCGAAGGCCATTTTTTCGCTCGTCGCCTCGCCATGAAAATCGACGATGATGGCATCCACCCCGTTTGGGCCGAGCCGGTGGCGGGCGAGCAGGCTCTCCATAGCCTGAAAGGGGCAATCCAGCGGGTCCATGAACAAGCGGCCCATGACCTGCGCCACCAGAATTTTTAAGCCCCCTGGCAGCGCCAGTGTTACGAACCCGGCCCCAGGCGTTCCGGGTGGGAAATTCATTGGGCGGATCACGCGCTTTTCCTGGGCAATGTAGGGGATGATCTCACGACGGTCCCAGGCATGATTGCCGAGTGTAATGACATCCGCCCCGGCGGCGAACAAAGCCTGCGCCATGTCCGGCGCCAACCCGAAGCCGTGGCTGGCATTCTCGGCATTCACCACCAGCACATCGAGCCGCAGCATACGGCGCAATTCAGGGATCGCGGCGATTGCCGCCTCACGCCCGGTGCGGCCCAGCAAATCACCCAAGATCAGAATGTTCATCGCATCTCTATATGGCTATCGTGAACATCGTGACAGGCGGCATCCAGCCCCGCGAACGGTGCGGCATCGGTACCTGTCAACCACGCCGCCAGATTAAGCCGCGCCAGAGCGGCAAACAAGGCGACACGGTGGCGCGCGTCCAGATGTACCAAAGGCTCGTCAAGCAGCAATAAAGGGGCGGTTCCGCGCTGTGCCGCGATGAGTGCGGCATGGCCGAGGACAATGCCGATCAGCATCGCCTTTTGCTGCCCGGTGGAGGATAACCCGGCGGGGCGCGCGCTGGCGGCATCGGTGATCAACAGATCCGCCCGGTTTGGCCCCGATGCCGTACTGCCTCGGAGGGCGTCCTGCGCCCGCGTTGCATGATAGGCCGCGCGCAATTCATCCTCCGCCGCCAAGGCGGGCATTTCCGTTAAGCGCGCCGCGATGGGGCAGCCCAAAGCAAGACCCACGCGCGGGAAAGGGTCGGCGACACCCGATCCCAGCGTTGCATTCAACTGTGCCAGAAGCGCCAGGCGCGCGGCGGTGGCCGCCACCGCATGGCGGGCCATCGCATCCTCCAGCGCAGCCAGCCAGCCAGGATCGGCTTGGGTGGCAAGCAGGCGGGTGCGCTGGGCCGATGCCGCTTCAAAACCTGCCACCTCCCGCGCATGGCCGGGCTCCAGAGCGACCACCAGCCTGTCGAGAAACCGCCGCCTGCCGGAGGCCGCGTCTGAGAATAGCCGGTCCATTTGTGGTGTGAGCCACACCGCCGCGAGCCGCGCCGCGACCTCGCCCTGCGCGCGTGGCCTGTCGCCATCGAGCCGGAACACCCGGCGGTCAGGGGCGTCATCAGGCGGGGTTCCGGTGCCGATCTCGAAGGGGCCCGCGCCACCGGAAAGCTGCGCCGCCACCGCCCAACCGGGTCCGGCATCCGGGCCACGGCGGATCAGCTCGGAGAATTTTACCCCGCGCAGCCCGCGCCCAGGCACCAGCAGGGAGACCGCTTCCAGCAGATTGGTCTTGCCGGCGCCGTTTGGTCCGGTAAACACATTGACCGGCGCCGTGGGGTTGAATCGGAGCGCCGCATAGGACCGAAAATCGGTCAGGGTTATCCGGGTGATGTGTGTTTGAGACGCCGCCACATGAACGCGCTGCGGGCTACACACGCATCGGCATGAGCACGTAAACCGCCGAGGCGTCGTCTTGGTCGCGCACCAACGTGGGGGCCGCGCCGTCGGCGAACACGAATTCCACCTTGCCGCGGATCTGCTCGGTCACGTCTGACAGATATCGCGCCTGGAACCCGATTTCGAGCGGCCCGAATTGATAATCCACCAGTTCCGCCCCCAGCTCCTCGGTGGCTGAACCCTGTTCGGCGCTGGCGGCTGAGATGACCAGCAGATCTTTCGCCAGTGACAGCTTCACGGGCCGGTGGCGCTCCGCGCTGATCGCCGAGACCCGGCCCACCGCGTCGTTAAAATCCTTTTTGTCGACGCGCAGGATTTTGTCATTGCCGCGCGGGATCACGCGGTCGTAATCAGGGAATGTGCCGTCAATCAGCTTGCTGGTCAGCTTCATCCCGCCGATTGTGAACTGAATGCGCGTCTCCGACATCGCGATTTCAATCTCGCCCGATATCTCGTCCAGCAGCTTGCGCAATTCTGTCACGGTCTTGCGCGGAATGATGATCCCCGGCATCCCGGCAGCACCCGCCGGCAAAGGCTCCTCCACCCGCGCCAAGCGATGGCCATCGGTTGCCACAGCGCGCAAAACTGGGCCAGCATCGCCTTCCGCCGCGTGTAGGAAAATGCCGTTCAGGTAATAGCGCGTCTCCTCGGTTGAGATTGCAAACCGCGTGCGGTCGATGAGACCGCGCAACTCCTGGGCTGAGAGCACGAAATGGTGACTGAGCTTTCCGGCATCGAGTTTGGGAAATTCATCGACGCTGAGCGCCACCAGGCTGGTGGCATAGCGCCCGGCCCGCAGGCCTAATTGAGCGTCACCGCCTGGATGGTCCAGCTCGATCATCGCGGTTTCAGGCTGGCGGCGGACGATCTCATACAGGGTGGAGGCTGGCACCGTGATCGCGCCATCCCGCATGGTTTCAGCGGGTACGTCCTCAACCAGGTTGATCTCGAGATCGGTGGCGGCGATGGTCAGCCTGCCATCGCGCACGTTGAGCAGGACATTGGCGAGGATCGGGATGGTATTGCGCTTCTCAACCACGTTCTGCACATGGGCAAGGGACTTCATCAGCGTCGCGCGATCAGCCTTGAACTTCATGATACCCTTCCAACCGGCGAAATAATTTTACAGGCGTTTTTCGCACCGAATCGCTTTGGAACCCTAGCAAGTGCTGCCCGCATAGGGAAGATGCTCAAGGATTTTGGCCGTCAGGACAGATAAACCGCGCCATGATCGCCAGGATGTCGGGATGATGGGTCGCTGTTTTTCGGGTAACGATGGTTCGCTTTAACTCTCCAGCATCCGCCGCAGCAGATCGACATCCTCGCCGAACGCCGCATCCTGGCCGATGAGTTCGGTCACGCGCGATACCGCGTGCATAACGGTGGTATGGTCGCGGTCGCCGAAATGGCGGCCGATATCGGGCAGGCTTTTGCTGGTGAGTTGCTTGGCAAGAAACATCGCAACCTGGCGCGGCCGCGCGATGTTGCGCGCCCGGCGTGCCGACGACATCTCTGTCACCCGGATATTATAATGTTCGGCAACCCGCTTCTGGATTTCCTGGATCGATACCTTGCGGTCGAAGGCTTTCAGCACGTCGTGCAGCACCTCATGCGCGGTCTCTAATGTAAGTTGTCTGTCAAACAGATTGGCGTGCGCGACCAAACGGTTGAGCGCGCCTTCCAGTTCCCGCACGTTCGAGGTGATTTTACGCGCCAGAAACTCGAGCACCTTCGCCGGCACCTCCACGCCCGCACGCTGCGCCTTGGCCTCAAGGATGGAAATGCGCAGCTCGAAGGTGGTCGCGTGCAGATCAGCCACCATGCCGCAGCCCAGCCTGGTGCGCAGGCGGTCTTCAAGGCCCGACAGATCCGACGGCGATTTATCCGCCGAGATCACAATCTGCTTGCCAGCATCCACCAGCGCGTTGAAGGTGTGGAAAAATTCTTCCTGCGTGTTGTCTTTGCCGATAAGGAATTGGAGATCGTCGATCATCAACACATCAACGCTGCGCAACTCGTTTTTGAACTCCAGCGTGGATTGCGACCGCAGCGCGTTGATGAAGCGGTACATGAATTTTTCTGCCGACATATACGCCACGGAAACACACGCGCCGTTGCGTGTTCCGGTGGATAATTCCCAGGCGATAGCGTGCATCAGATGGGTTTTGCCGAGACCGACACCGCCGTAGAGAAATAAAGGGTTGAACCCTGCGGTTGCCGGAGCCTCGGCCACGCGGCGGGCGCAGGCATAGGCGAACTCATTGGGTTTGCCCACAACGAAGGTCTCAAACGTGTATCGCTGATCCAGCGGTGCCACGACATCGGCGCGCGCCGGTGTCGGGGCGAGTTTGGCGCTGACCGGAGCAGGCTCGGCAAGGTTGGGGGCCGTGCCCCGGCTGGGCTGGGTGCGGATATCCACCCGTTTTATGGCGCGGTTTTCCTCCTGCCACAGGCTTGTGATCAGCTCGCCATATTCCTTGTTAACCCAATCACGAAGGAACCTCGTGGGCAGGATGACGGTAACCTCCTCACCATTTACGCCAGCAAGTGCTACCTGTTTCAGCCAGGTCCGGTACTCAACCTCCCCAACCTCGGCCTGGAGGCGGGCCCGCACGCGCGCCCATTGGTTGGACAGGCCAGCTTCGTCCAGTAGGGACGGCGAAGATTTCAGCATATCATCGCTGTCACGCATGGATGTGATCTCCAGGCTCATTATAAATTTCCGACCTAACCCTGTTAACCGCGGCGCGACCCTGCCCCGAACATAAAAAATGCAGTCTGCTGCTGCGTAAATCCAAAGAATGAGACGCGCGGGAACTTAATTGTAAGACAGGATTTGTAGGTCAAAACGCGCGAAAGGTGCAAGCGTTCAATTCTCTCAGCTTGGCCGACAAGCCTTTGGAAGGCATGGTTTTAGCTGCAAATTCAACGCTTTTTTAGCCGCAAATTTAGTGAATTTAAACTTTTCGTTACTTTTAAGAAAGATTCATGGTTCGTCCACAAACAAAAAACAGCGCCGATCCCATGACAATGGGATGACGCTGCGGCGGATTTGTCTTAAAAATGACGAGGGGGTCTTTACAACCCCAGATTGTAGTCGTCAGGCAGTAGCGACGGCCTTGACCCGGGCGGATAACCGCGAGATTTTCCGCGATATCGTATTGGCTTTCAGCACGCCTTTGGTCACGGCGCGCTGCATCTCCGGCTGGGCGGCGCGTAAGGCGGCAAGTGCTGCCGTTTTGTCGCCAGCACTCACAGCTTCCTCCACCTTGCGGATGGCACCATGCACGCGAGATTTGCGCGCCTTGTTGCGGGCAGTTCGCTTCTCGGTCTGGCGGATGCGTTTTTGGGCGGATGCGATGTTGGCCATGATTATCCGACGGTAAAAAGTTTGAGAAAGAGCGCCGTCTAAACCCGCGGAGGCATGGCGTCAAGGCTGTGCCCGGACATAAGCGTGCCTTGTTATTCGCGGATCACCCAGTGTTTGCGCATGGGGTTAAGCACCTCCCACACGCCGGTGAACCCGGGCTCGATCACAAACCCATCCCCAGGCCCGGCCTCGAAGCGCGACCCGTCATCGCCGGTGATCACGCAGCGCCCAGAGATCACCCTGACATATTCCCATTCTGTGTAGGTGATCCGCCACGCGCCGACCCCTGCCTCCCACTCGCCAGCGGATAGGCCGCTGGCTTGGTCATGGTAGTGAACCCAGAGACGGGTTTGGGGCGTACCCGCGATGATCTTGTCATGCGCCACGGGCTCCCATGCTGCATCCGCCGGGAGGGGCAACGGCACCAATCCCGTCACGGGGTTACCGGTACGGTCCCGGCGGGAAGTGTCGCGGGTGTGCCATCGGGCAGCATCAAAGGCGGGGCGGGCGGTGTGCCGGACGGCGATGTTACGGTTGTATTGGGTGGCGGCATGCCATTTCCGGCTGAAGGTGTAGGGGATGTCAGCGGCGTTGCCAGAATTGCACCCGTCGCGGGACCGCTGCCATCGTCCACCGGGGTCGCGCCGGGTGTTTCGCCGGTGATGGTACCAGGTGTCGCCGACCAGGAGAGCCAATGCGTGAGATTGTGCTGGATTTGGTATTGCAATTGCACATTCATGTCGTCCATCAGCCGCTTGGTCAGCGCGTAGAGTGCCGCCTGCACATCCGATGCTGAGGCATCGGGGTCTGGTGCGGTCTGGCTGGCCGAGACCGAGGCCTCGGTATACCCGGTCGAGCGTCCGTCCGGGCTGCTCACATTGATATCAACTGTCATGGTGCCTGTGAGGTTGCTGCCGACCTGATCGATTGAGGCGGTTTGTACCGTTACCGTTGCCGTTCCCGGCGCACCGGAGGCGACGATCCGGTTATTTAGCATGTTCAACAACGTCGTCGCGGGCGGCGCCGGGTCCTGGCCGATGAGCGTCGCCGCCCCCGGGTCGGGTACGTAATTATTCACAACATTCAGGGTCGAAACCTTCAGGACGATGGGCGGCAGATAAGAATAATCGAGGGCCTGGAAATTGGGCGGCGGCGCGCTGCTGCACCCTGCCAGCGCCAGCACCATTAGGGGGATCAGATACCGAAATCTCATGGCTCAACTCCTGGCCGCCCATTCACGCTCGCGCGCGGGAAGCGGAAATCAAAATTACAGAATTCGCACGTCATCACGATATCGCCCGCCACCGCCATGTCATCCAGATCGGCGGGCGGAAAACCCTCCAGAATGTCACCCAGCCGGGCGCGCGAGCACCGGCAGCCATAGGCCAGCACGCGTGGCCGGTCCACCGCCACGCCTTCACCATGAAACAGGCGGTATAGGAGCCGCTCTGGTATGATCGCGTCATCCAACAGCTCAGCCGGGGTGACCGTATCCGCCAGAATACAGGCGGTGCGCCAGGCTTCATGCGCGTCATCTGCGGAGATTTCAGGGGAGACGCCCCCTGCCCCGGCGATCCGCTCGATCACGAGGGCGGAAGCGCGCCAGCCTTCCGGCGTTGCCCCCGCCGCCAGATAGACCTGACAGGGCAATTGCTCTGACGTCTCGAAATAAAACGCCGCCATCTGCGCCAGGGTCTCCCCGCGTAGTTCGACGATCCCCTGCTGCGGCTCCCGGTCGCGGCCCTGGTCCACGGTGAAGGCCAGATACCCTTTGCCCAAACATTGCGCCGCCGTGGCATCGGGCGGGATCACGACATCCGGGCTTACCCGCGCATAGCCGCGCAACGCCCCGATATCGGTGCAATCGGCCAGCAGCATCGTGACCGGGCCATCCCCCTTGGCCTGAACGCTGAACGTGCCTGAAAATTTCAGGGCACTCGCCAGGGACGCTGCCAGCGCCAAAGCCTGGCCAAGCAGCGCGCGGACGGGCGGCTGATGATCATGGCGGCTCAACAGGGCCTCAGCCAGTGGCCCCAGCCGGATCAAACGGCCACGCACAGGGCGGTTCGGTAAATAAAACGGGGTGATTCCGCGCGGCACGGCGAGGTCAGGCACATCGGGCCGGGTGGAGTCTAGAAAAGCCGGGAATTCTGTCATCACCGCGAAGATAGTCACGTTTACGCGCCGTTGCCATATACCCCACAACCGGGTTAGCGATCTGACATGAATATGGTTGTCACCTCCACCGATCTCGGCGCGCATGTAAGGCGCCTCAGCCGCGCCAGTATCCTGGTGGTGGGCGATGCCATGCTCGACCGGTACGTATATGGCGATGTCACAAGGATCAGCCCGGAAGCGCCGGTGCCGATCCTCACGGTAACCCGCGAGGTCGCAATGCCGGGCGGTGCCGGCAATGTGGTGCGCAACCTTATCGCATTGGGCGCTGCCTGTGCTTTTGTCTCGGTGGTGGGTGACGACCAGGCGGGCTCCGACCTGACGGGCCTTATCGGTGGCCAGGAGCGGGTTGAACCGTGGCTGCTG
>JAQNCU010000532.1 GCA_029077775.1 Acidocella sp.
CTGCACCAAAAACTTTCGATTTAACGAAACGGGGGTAGCCATTTTGCACTTTATCCCGGCCGTGATCTGCGAATATTGACGCCCAGTGTCAGTTGTAAATGATTCATCTATTCGCAATGATTTGAAAAATGGCTGCTTTATTGACAACATCTGCCGTTCCGCGGTTCCCGTGTATGCCTCCGATTATAGGCAGGATGGGCCAGGACCAGAATGGCGGGTTTTGAGCGTGCATCAAGAAAAGCTGCCGTCATGCCAAAATGTGGCCGGTGGGTTTGATTGCCGCCTTGTCAATTATAGGTGGTACCGCGGTGAAAAAGCTGCATTGCGCCCTAGCTACGCTTGCTGAAAAATTCGCGAACCGGGATCGGGGCCTCGCTCCAGTCGGGCTACAACCGCCTTGCGCAAGGCCCCGATCCCGGCATAATGGCTATCAACCCGGCAGAGCTTCCACTTATGGAAAGCGAAACGGTATTCAGACAAAGCCAGCCACCTCACAGGACTGCCCGCATGCAATTCGAACCAATGGAATTGGAACCTATCAAGGCTGGGCAGGAACGACTCAGCCGCGTCTTCAGTGACGAGTTTGCCTTTGCGATCCCCACCTATCAGCGTCCCTATGCTTGGGAAAGGGAGCAGGCAGAAACCTTGCTTGACGACATCTTCGCGGCGCTGAACGACGCAATCAGCACGAAAGAGCCCGTGACCTATTTTCTTGGCAGCATCGTGCTGATCAAGCAACCCGGCTCACCTGAAGCCAAGGTCGTTGATGGCCAGCAGCGGCTGACGACACTGACCATTCTGCTCTCGGTGCTACGCGATCTCTCTTCACTTGAAGTTGGGATCAAGCGCCACGCGTATATCTGCGAGGAAGGAGACCCCGACAAAGGCACCAAGAGCCGCTATCGCCTTACCCTGCGCAAGCGCGATGAGGAGTTCTTCCGCGCCACTGTTCAGAACAAAGGCGCCACGAACGCGCTGCCCGGCACGAAGGGGCTAACCGACAGCCGCCTGCGCATCGTCGAAAATGCCACGCGGTTTCATGATCGCGCCAAGGCAATGACGCCTGAAGCTCGTGACCGGTTGGTCGCGTTCCTGTTACAGCGCTGCTATCTCGTTGTCATCGCGGTGGCGAATGTCGACATGGCCCATCGCGTGTTCACGGTGCTGAACGCGCGTGGCCTTGACCTCACGCCTGCCGACATCCTGAAAGCCGATCTGCTGGAACGCGTCGCCGCCGCGGACGAGAAGGACTATTCGGATTCCTGGGAGGCGATCGAAGAGCAGCTCGGCCGCGAACGATTTGCCGAACTCTTCCAGCACATTCGCATGATCTACCAGCGCGAGAAGCCGCGCGAGCGACTAGAGGTTGGCTTCAAGCGGTTCGTCACCGATTTCGCGGACCATGGGAAATTCATGAAGGACGTGTTGCAGCCGCTAGGCGCTACGTTCGCCAAATTGCTTTCGCCGCCCGCTTTTGCCACGCTTTATGGAGACGAGGCCACCAAGCGGCTGCGCTACCTTAGCAAGCTCGACAACAACGACTGGTTGCCCGTCGCACTGAAGTTCTTCGCGCACACGAAACCGTCCGCCGAGGACGCGGCGTTGTTCATGCGGCGGCTTGAAACGCTGGCCTAT
>JAQNCU010000117.1 GCA_029077775.1 Acidocella sp.
TGCCGGCAGACCGTGGCGAGCCCGGCGAGATCGTCGATCGCGCCGATATCGACCGTGCCGGCGGTGCCCACCACCAGGAACGGGGTCAGCCCGGCCGCGCGGTCGGCGGCGATCGCGGCTGCCAGCGCGCCGAGGTCCATCCGGCCGGCCGGATCATGTACCTTCGCGTTCCCCCGCAGCGGCCGAAAAAGCGCCCCGTTATGGTCACCTCCGTGCCCAGCATGTTCAAGATAGGCCCGGATACGCGCCGCCGATTGCGGATTGATCGCCAGCGCGTCGCGCCGGCCGCCTTTGCGGGTCAGGCGGAGGGCATCAAAGCCGCGGTTCTGATGCAGGTCGCCTACCGTAAGCCCGGCGATCTCTGCCCTACGAAGGCCAACCTGTAGCCCCACTGAAAGAATTGCCCGGTCACGCAACCCGGCCAAGGTATCCGGGAAAGGCGCGTCAAGCAGGCGTCGCGCCTCGGCTTTGGAAAAAGCGGCGGTGCTGCCCTCCTCTCGGTTTATTGCCGGCCGCGCCACGTCCACCACGGGGTTGCGGCTGGCGACCCCATGTCGCACCAGGTGCTTGAACAGGCTGGAAAGCGCAGCAAGGCGACGGCGCACGGTCGAAGGGGCGGCGCCATCTTGCTCACGCATGATCCGCTCCCAGGCGATCACGGCGCGATGATCCACCTGGCGCAGCTGCTCAGGCGTGGTGATGCCGAGCGTGCGCATGAAGTGCGCCACGTCCTGCCGGTAGGCGCGGCGGGTGCGGGCACTCTTCTGGCTGGCCAGCCAGATTTCTTCCTCCGGGATCGCGGCGAGGTCGGCCAGGCTAGCGAGTTGGCCGGGGCGGTGGATCGGGGTGGGTAGGGGCAGGTGATGCGGCTCGGTCATGGCGGAATCGTATCAGAACTTCGGCCCCCAGCCTAGCACGTGATAAACTGGATTATCACGTGCTAATTGCCAGCACAGGTACGTCCGGGTTGGACGCGGCGCAACATCCGATAAAGGACATTATCATATATATAACCGGCCGGAAGCCGGTCAGTTGCCCACTCGCGGGCGTAGCCTATTTTTTAGTCTTAGGCGGACGTGCAAGGGTGCCGCATTTCTTAGTATCCGTTTGAAAACATATTGAATCGATAGAATCACTTGTGATTCCATGCTGCAGGCTCGATTCGCCGGAGCATAGAGATGTGGACGGACGAAAATCGTGTTGGCTATGACCGTGGCAAACTGCGGTATCCGAGTGACCTGATGCGGGCAGATTTTCCGTGAGCAAGCGACCCGCGCACGAGATGACCGGAAATAGCTGCTGAAAGTGTTCCGGAGCTTGGTTGGCAGCACCAATTTTAAGGCTTGGCTTCCCCAGAAACCGTCCAGAACCACCTAGTCAAGCCATTGCGATATGGTATTTACGATCCAGGCCAGCACCGTCCCTGCCTACAGGAAACTTCAAAGTGTCAGTTCGTATCCGTTTCTCGCAGCTCCTCGATAATATTCAGTTGACTGACACACAGAGGGCTGCCGGTGCTTCTTGCAGGGAAAGCGTTATCGGCTGCCTCAACTCGGCTTATTATGGAACAAACAGCGATAACGCGAACTCGCTTAGTGTCGGTTCTTGGGGGAAATTTACACGCATCCGGCCGCCGAGGGATGTTGACGTGCTTTTTAGGCTGCCGGTCGCGACTTATCACCGCTTTCAGCAACGGGCGGGCAACAAGCAATCGCAAATTCTTCAAGAGGTCAAAGGACACCTGCAACGAACTTACACATCGACCAATATTAAGGGCGATGGTCCGATCGTCTTGGTTCCATTCTCCGCGTTCAGCGTTGAAGTCATCCCGGCTTTTCGCCTCACGGATGGACGATACTATGTTTGCATGACCGACAATGACGGCCGTTATAAAACGGCCGATTACGAGGCTGAGATCAAACAGATTGCTGACTCGGAGGCAAGCACAGAGAAAAACACCCGCGCGCTCATCCGCATGATGAAATGCTGGCAGGGCTATTGCAGTGTCGATCTCAAATCATTCTGGATCGAGCTAACCGCCGTTAATTTTCTTAAGCAATGGCAACATGCTAGCAAATCGATGGTCTACTATGACTGGATGGTCCGTGATTATCTTGACTATTTAGTCCAACAAAAAAACACCTATGTTTTCGCCCCAGGCACATATGAAGCAATGAATCTTGGCGATAAGTGGGAGTCTAAAGCTAACACGGCATTGGCACGGGCGAGGAAAGCCTGTGAATATGAAGGCAAGGAACAGCCTTACAATGCGGGCGACGAGTGGCAGAAGATTTTCGGCACCGACATGCCACGGGTGCCAAATGGATGACGATCGTCGCGTCAATGAGCTTGTCAAAGAGTGCATACGCCAAGCGGAATCCTGTGCCTACACCGGCGCAAACTTATACATCTGGCAGAAGCGAGCATCGATGTGGAGAGCAAGCTTCCTCGTCGTTCCGATCATTGCAGCGGGCTTTTCAACAAGTCAGCTGTTTACAGATAAGCTTGCCACTTACGGCAAAATTTTGGCAACATTCTCAGGCTTGCTTGCCGGCTTTTTCCCCACGATTTTTATTGCCCTGAACATGGATATGCGCGTGATGGAAATAGCTCGATCGGCAGCGGAGTTCACCAACTTACGCGATCGTTTCCGCCAGGCCGCAAACGTTAGTCGTTATTCGCCTTATGACGAATTTAAGACCGAGTTTGAGGCCTTGATGGACCGGATGGATGCAATCCGGACGTCCGCACCTCCCGCCCCCGATTGGTGTTTCAGGGAAACGCAGAAGAAGATGAATAAAGGCGATTATACCTTTACCGTTGACGAGCAACCGCCAAACGCTGGCTGATTCACTCCCTCCCCACGACGGTGTCGTAAAGCCCGTAATGTGTGAGCCCATCGTGGCTCTCGATGCCAGTGTAGCGCAGCGAGGCATCCTCGTAGCGGCGAAACGCGAACACCGCCTGGTTCATCTGCTCGGTGTTGAATACCTTCAGGCGCACCAGCAGATGGAAGTCCTTCACCGTCAGGCCGGTAACGGCCTGGAACAAGTCCGGTTCTAGCTTGGTGATTACGTCCTGCAGCGTGTTCTCGCGAAAGTCAGTTAGGTACATGAATGCCGGGATGCGAGTTGCAAATTTGATCAGCTTCTCCTGCACGAGCTTGCGTTTGGATTTGTATTCCTTCTCCTCCTCGGTGAGCTGCTTCTTCTGCTTATCCGTCAGCTCCCCGTCTTTGGCTTTGTTCTTGAGTTCTTTGACCTTTTCGCTCTTGTTTATGATGGTCTCGATGATGTGGTCGCCTAGCGCGCGCCAACCCTCGATACGCTCAACCGCAGCCATCGCCTCAGGATTATCTAAGATTCGGCGAAGCGTGTCGTTGTCCACATTTACCAGCAGCGCGCTCTCCCATTTACGCGCTAGCAATGTTGCCGAGGTGCCCGCCATCGCGATGTCGAGGATGCCGCCTGCATCTATCTGCGTCATGTTCGCGCCGTCGTAGGCCAGCACTGGCAAAAATGACACGAGGTCTTTTACCGCGTTCTCCGGATTCTGTTCGTTCGGTGAAAGCCCGATACCATATTCGGAGAGCTGCCGAAGCGCGCGCGTGGGGGCGAAGTCAAACACGTAGCACACCGGCTTGAGTATCTCCTCCTCGTTCGGATTGTCGCCATTGGGATTCTTAATTGACCACGGCGACTGCACGCGGAATGCCGCTTGGAAGTATGATTCGGGCGACTTCAGATTGCGCAGCATCAAAATTGACGACCATTGGGGAACGGTCACGCCAGTTGTGAGCTTACCACATGAGAGGGTGATGGTCTTTGTGTCAAACCCGCCACCGATCGCCTTGCGCACAGGTGGCAGCGCCTCAAGGCCGATCCCGGCCGCTGCCCCCGCTGCCACGATAATCTTGTAACCGTGCCAAAAAACATTGTGCTTCTCGGTCAGCACGTTCGCCATTGCGTAGCAGGCGGCGACGTTGGGTAGGAACCAGAACGCGTGCTGCAAATAGGGCAACAGACGCACGTCTGAATACGGAAATGGCGGCCGGGTGCCGGTTTTAAGATTCTCCACCGCTCTAGGCGCGTACGACCCCCGGATAATATCCAGCCATTTCTGCACGTCGCTTTTATGCGTAAATTGCGCCGCCTTGCCAGTGCCCTTGGCTTCGAAAAAACCATTTAGATCAAACGCGTCGAACTCGCCGGCGCTGGCGATGGCGACCAGTTCTTCGGGCATCTGGTAGGTGAGCAGGCGCATCTGCGGCAGCGCGCCATAGGGGTTCCACTTGCCCGGATTATGCGCCGCGAACCCCTCTTTGGCGCGCTGTTCGTCGGTGTATGTCCAGTTGAAAATCTGCTCTTCGATGAATTCGCCAGTGGCCAGTGCCTTGAACGGCGTGCCGGAGAGGTAGAGGTAGGCTTTGGTGGTGATGGGGAGGAACTCTGTCTCCTTCGCCGAAAGGACCGTGAGGTCCTCGTTCACATCCGCCAGCATGGCGGCGTATTCGAGCTTGGCCTCCTTCTTCGCGACCGCATCCTCCTCGCCCTCAAACAGCTCCTTCGCGGTGTCGCGCCAGGCGCCGAAATGGTATTCGTCGAACACCACGAGGTCCCAATTCACCATATGGAGCCATTCGTTTTTGGGCTTGATATTGCCCGCCGCGTCGCGGCCGAGCAGGTCCTGGAAGGAGCCGAAATAGACGGACGGTTTCTCCGGATCAATATCAGTCGGATCGCGCCCGGAAGATTTTGATAGATATTGCCAACCGTCGAAGTCCTTGTGATTTTCTAGGTCCGTTTGCCACGCGTCTTCTACGGCCGGCTTGAAGGTCAGCACGAGGACGCGCTTGGCACCGAGTTTTTTGGCGAGCTGGTAGGCCGTAAAAGTCTTGCCGAAGCGCATTTTCGCGTTCCACAGGAAGCGCGGGGCGGCGCGTCGGTCATCGTTCCAGATGGAGAGGAAATAGGCGTGAGTCTTGTTCACGGCCTCTTCTTGCTCCCGGCGCATCGGGAATGTTTCGGAATGAGTTCCCGTGAACCTCTGGCCGGTGCGGAGTTCGGTCAAGACGGTCCTCACGTCCTTGATCGAACAGCACACCCACTCCAACTCGGCCTTTTCAAAACCCTTCTTGGCGAGGCTTTCGCGCACCTGATGATCGGTGAACACTGAGCCGTCGTCGCGTTCGGCGGGTTCATCGAGCACGATGGTGTAATTTTTTATTGCCGCCGTTCTGAGTTGTTCGGCGACGCGCTGTTTCACGTCGCGCGTGGTTTGTCCGACCTTCAGCAGATTTTTATGCGCTTCATCGGCGATGGCATAGGCATAGATGCGCGGCCGGACATCCGGTTTGGGCGCAAGGATTTCCTCGATAGTGGGCTTACTCATCATCATTTTCGCCAAGGTTCATCACCCTGACCTGAGACTCAATGTAAGCCTGTTCCTCTCGCGTAATTCCGTATTTCAGATACAGGTCCTCGTCTGTCCAAGTACGGTTCCACGTCTGCATCGGAACCCAAGCGTAAGTGGAGTGGGTTGCGTGTTGCGTAATTTTTCGTACAGAGACAAGGAATCGAAAGAATCTAGTAGTGTAGTAAGACATTAGACTAATGGCCGCGCTACGCGAAGTTACATAAAAAAATAGGAATGATTGGGTACATACAGATGGAGAAGGGGCGATCAAGGGCTTGCCCAATATTTGGTGAGGCAAGGCATCCCCCCCATTGAACGCCTGAGGGACAAGCACCTTCCAAGTGTCAGTAAGATGATCACTCTTTGTCACTTCAGTGCGAGCGATATGGCCGACACCGCGCTTCATCTTTCGAATGTAGAAGACGGGTACGTCTCCAGAACGTTGCCTTTCATGAAAACCGTCGAAGTTCGAGGTCCAACCGAATTCTTTGTCGCGCGCGAGTATCGCATTGATTGGCTGCTCGTCACGGTCGAGCACTTTGTGAAGAATTGAGACAGCGCGTGCATCCCGCACAAAAACGTCATATTCACCCAAATTCCGCGCTATCGGCCCAACGACATTCCCACCACGAACCGTTGTGACCATGCAATCACCATCATGGGTCGCATCCCACAAGAAGTAGCAGACCCCTGCCTTGATCTCCACGCCAGGGAATACATCGTTGGCTGCCGGATAATCGACAAGTTCACGCATGCGACGATCCCCAAGCATCGTCTGTCGGAACTCGGTAAGGCCGAGACCGGACGCCATCCAGCGTGAGGGTATGACCATCGCGAGGAAACGCGGCTGGAGCATCTTCGCTTGCTCAACGAAGCGTTGGTAGATCGGTACGTCACGGGTCCCCCCGTCGGAACCGAGTTGGTACGGCGGATTCCCGATGATGACGTCGAACTGCATGTCGCCTCCAAAAAACTCGGCGGCCCGAGCCCTGATATCCCCAGCGTGGATGAACGCGTATGCGTGCGTCTCCAAGCCCTTACCCCGGTCATAGCTCCCCTGATTAGCTCCGCAGTGAGCGCACCTGCCATTTTCCCATGTGTGCTCGGTGCGCGCGAACCAGATGTTCCCGGCGTCGCTCGTGAAGCCTTTTGCGATCGAGTGCTCGCCGTTAGCGTGTTTCGAGCAGTATACACTACGCCGAGCAAGCAGGCTCGTGAGATGCGTGATGCCGATGCCGAACACCTGCTTGGTTAGGACGTGATCGACCCGCTCCTGGAGGTCGGGAATCTCGTCGGCCAAGCCTCTGGTGAGGCGGCTGGTGATCTCGCGCAGGAATACACCCGACTTCGTGCAGGGATCGAGGAATTTTACCGTCTTGTTGGTCCAAATGTTCGCGCCATTATGGTCCGCCGCCCAGGCGTTAGCCAGCGTGTCTAGCATCCGGTTGGCGAATTCTGGCGGCGTGAACACCTCGTCGTTCGAGAGGTTCGCGATACATGACAGCACATCCGGGTTACGGCCGTGCAGCGTAAAGGAAACTTGCGCCTCAGAAGGCATTGGCCAAGTCCTTTACCGTCATCGCCGGGTAGGATTTGGTCGGCGTGAAGAGCTCATGTTTCGCCAACTGGGCGAAGAGCGAACCCTCGGCGCTGAACGCCGATGACCCAGTAAGGACATCCAGCCTGAAATCACGTCGCTGGAACTTGCCCGTGCCAAGGTAACCCCACTCGGAAAAGCTGATTGGCTTGCCGTTCAGGGCCCGCATCGTCAACGCATCACCGTGCACGAGGTTTTGCGACAGGACATAGAATGCGGCGCGATACAAATCGTCTGCTTCCTCCAGGTTCAGATAATCGGCGAAAATTTCGAGCAGATTAGCACGGCACTCGGCGATGTTGTCGGTCAGCAGCTCGATCCCGTAGATGCACATGAGCGCGAGCAGCGCATAATGCCGCCGCTCGAAATCGGACTTGCCGTACTTCGCCTCAACTGCAGCCAGCTTGCGCTGCAGGACGGGCACGAGAAAATTGCCGCTTCCGCAGGCAGGCTCCAGAAAACGGGAGTCGATGCGCTCAGTCTCACCCTTGACGAGGTCGAGCATATTTTCGACCAGCCACCGAGGCGTAAACACCTCCCCGTGGTCGGCAACCCGTTTCTTGGACTTGATCAGACTCATGGGTGATACACGGCAGTATGTCTCGCCATCTCGACAAGCCGCTTGCGTCGGCCGGCGGCGATTTCTCGGCACAAGACATCGATGCACGCAGTCTGGTGGATGTACCCGCCGCTCCCCGCGATGCGTGTAATCGATTCACTCAGGAAACCCGTTGAAAACATGCTTCCCTGGAATATGGTCTCAGCTGCCACGCGCGTTTTGTTCCTAGCCTAAATTAACGAATTGCCGCATGAGCCGGGCGCTCCGCACCCTGCCGAACCGGGAGATGTGTAATCTCGTCGCCAGCGCGCTCCTCGGCAACCCTTATGTCGTAAGCACCTTGCAGGTTCAGCCAAAACTGCGCGCTCATACCGAACCAATGGCCAAGCCGAAGGGCAGTGTCGCCGGTGATGCCGCGCTGGCCATGGATGATCTGGGTGAGCCGGTTGGTCGGCACCTTGATCTGACGGGATAGCTCGGTGGGGGTAACACCCAAAGCCTCAAGCTCATCGGCGAGAATTTCGCCGGGGTGA
Source organism: Acidocella sp. (assembly GCA_029077775.1). GTDB lineage: Bacteria > Pseudomonadota > Alphaproteobacteria > Acetobacterales > Acetobacteraceae > Acidocella. The sequence continues at coordinate 8,105 of JAQNCU010000117.1, forward strand.
ATTGATGGGCGGGCCATAACGAAAACTCCTCTCAATGAT
>JAQNCU010000533.1 GCA_029077775.1 Acidocella sp.
GATCTCGTTGACATCGATCTGGCCCAATTCGGCCAGCGCCAGCTTGGCCAGGCGCAATGAGGCCCCGACCCGCAGGCCACCTGTGAGCAGTTTGATCAGCGCGATCCGCGCCGAGGGGCTACAATCATCCAACCAGGTGGCAACCAGCCCGGGGATCGCCTCGCGTTTGGCGGCGCGCAGGGTCTCGATCACAGCCCCAAGGCCGGGCGGGTTGTTGCCTTCGCCGGGCCAGATCAGCGCGATGGTCTCAGCCAGGTCGCCGACGAAATCGTAGCTCAGGGCAAATAGTACGGGGTCCGTGCGGGTTTGGGCAAGGTCTTTGAGCATCGCGGCCTTGGCCCCTGGTATGTCTAGCGCGCCCGCGATGGCGGCCAGAGCATAGCCGCGCGCCGGGTCGGGTGTGGCGGCGAAATAGCCGCGCAGCAGCGTGATTTTGGTGTTCCGCCCCGGGGCGAGCAGCAGGCGTTCCAGCAGATCGGCGAAGGTTTGCATCAATCCTCCTCGCCATACCCGACCATGGAGAGCGCGCGGGCACGGATCTGCATGGTTGCGGCGGCATGGATCAATGCGGCCTCAGACCCATGCGTGACCCAGATTTCCGGTGCCCCGGTGTCGCGGATGGTGGCAAGCAGATCATCCCAATCGGCATGGTCGGAGATGATCAGCGGCAATTCCACGCCGCTCGCCTTGGCGCGCTGGCGGACGCGCATCCAGCCCGAGGCCATGGCGACCAGCGGGTCTTCCATGCGCCGCGCCCAGCGATCCGCGATGGCCGAGGGTGGGGCGAGCACGATGGCCCCGCGCAACGCGGCCTTATCGGCGATCGTCGCGGGGCGCAGATCGCCGAGATCGACGCCCAGCGCCCGATACGTCTCGCACACCGCAACATGCGCGCCGTGCAGATAAATCGGTGCGTCATAGCCGCGGGCGCGCAGCGTGGCGATGATCCGCTGGCACTTCCCCAGCGCATAGGCACCAATCACATGCGTACGCTCAGGAAATAAAGACAGTGAGGCGAGCAGCCGCGCGATCTCCCCGGCGGCGGCGGGGTGACGGAACACGGGCAGGCCGAAGGTCGCCTCGGTGATGAACACATCGCAGGCCACCGGCGTGAAGGCGGCACAGGTGGGGTCTGGCTGGCGCTTATAATCGCCAGAGACCGCCACGCGGCTGCCCGCATGTTCGAGCAGAATTTGCGCCGCACCCAGCACATGCCCGGCGGGGTGGAATGTGACTGCGACATCGTTGACCATCAGCTTTTGTTCATAGGCCAGAGCCTGCTGCGCGCGCCCTGCCCGCTCAACCCCCATGCGGGTGCGCATAATCGCCAGGGTCTCGGCGGTGGCAAGCACATGGGCGTGGCCCGGGCGGGCATGGTCGGCATGGGCATGGGTGACAACCGCGCGGTCCACGGCGCGCAAGGGGTCGATGTAAAACCCCCCGGGCGCGCAGAACAACCCGGATGGCGTGGGGTACAGCCAGCTCTCAGGGCGTATCGGGGATGAATTCATGGGGAAAGCTATAGAACAAACCATGAATACGGCCTATAGGGACCCATGCAGGATCTGCCCGCGCCATTCGCCGCCTGGTTTGCCAATAAAGGCTGGGAATTGCGCGTGCATCAACGGG
>JAQNCU010000534.1 GCA_029077775.1 Acidocella sp.
GCGAGAAGGCGATGGCGGAGCTGAAGAAGCTGCGGTCCATGAGCCCGATGAGCGCCGAGGCGACGGTTGTCCGCAATTATCTGGACTGGATCGTCGGCATTCCCTGGAAAAAGCGCAGCAAGATCAAGAACGACGTGATTGAGGCGGAGAAGCTTCTCGATACTGACCATTTTGCTCTGGACAAAATCAAGGAGCGTATTGTCGAATACCTGGCGGTGCAGGCCCGCAGCCCGAAGGTGAAGGGACCGATTCTCTGCCTGGTTGGCCCGCCCGGCGTGGGCAAAACCTCGCTGGGCAAATCCATCGCCAAGGCGACGGGGCGGCAGTTTGTGCGTATGTCCCTGGGCGGGGTGCGCGATGAGTCCGAAATTCGCGGCCATCGGCGTACCTATATTGGCTCCATGCCCGGTAAGATCATCCAGGGTATGAAAAAGGCGAAGACCTCCAACCCGCTCTTCCTGCTGGATGAGATCGATAAGCTGGGGGCGGATTGGCGAGGCGACCCGGCCTCGGCACTTTTGGAGGTGCTGGACCCCGAGCAGAACTCCACCTTCGCCGACCATTATCTGGAAGTGGATTATGATCTGTCGGACGTGATGTTCGTCACCACCGCCAACACCTTGCGTATGCCCCAGCCGCTGCTGGACCGCATGGAGATCATCCGCATCCCCGGCTACACCGAGGACGAGAAAGTGGAGATCGCCAAGCGCCATCTGCTGCCCAAGCAATCTGAGGCGCATGGGTTGAAGAAAGAGGAGTGGTCTGTCTCCGAGGACGCCCTGCTGGAACTGGTGCGCACCCATACCCGTGAGGCCGGTGTGCGTAACCTGGAGCGCGAGATCGCCACACTGGCCCGCAAGGCGGTGAAGGAGATCATGACCGCCAAGACCAAGAAGGTGTCGGTCACCAAGCGCAATCTGGAGAAATTCGCGGGCGTGGCGAAGTTCCGCTACGGCGAAACTGAGGCGGAGGACATGGTGGGTGTGGTCACGGGGCTTGCCTGGACCGAGGTTGGGGGCGAGATCCTCACCATCGAGAGCGTGCTGCTGCCGGGCAAGGGCATGATCAAGAATACCGGCAAGCTGGGCGATGTAATGCAGGAGAGCGTGCAGGCGGCCTATTCCTACATCCGCTCGCGGGCCACTCAGTTCGGCATCAAACCACCCTATTTCGACAAGCGGGATATCCATGTGCACGTGCCGGAAGGCGCGACTCCGAAGGACGGCCCATCGGCGGGCATTGCCATGGCCACTTCCATCGTCTCAGCCATCACCGGTATTCCTATCCGCAGGGATATCGCCATGACCGGCGAAATTACCCTGCGCGGGCGGGTTTTGCCGATCGGCGGCTTGAAGGAAAAACTGCTGGCGGCCCTGCGCGCGGGTATTACCACGGTGTTTATACCGAAGGACAATGAGAAGGATCTTGTTGAAATTCCAGACAATGTGAAGAAGGGCCTAACCATCATTCCGGTCAGCCATGTGGATGAGGTGATCAGCCGGGCGCTGGTTCGCGCCCCTGAACCGATCCAATGGGACGATACGCCGGAGGAGCTGGCCAAGGCCCCGGATGGCGGCGTCCTGGCCTCGCTGCCGCATTAAAAGCGGGGCGCGTTTGACGGGTGGCGT
>JAQNCU010000535.1 GCA_029077775.1 Acidocella sp.
TCTGGATGGTGGTGTTTCGATCATCGAAGGCAACCAGCGTGTGCTGCGGGCGCGACTTTCAGACGCGCAATATTTTTGGGCGCGGGACCGCGAAACCCCGCTCGATGACGCCCTGCCAAAGCTGGATACTATCATTTTTCATGCCAAGATCGGCACGCAGCGCGCGCGTGCCGACCGGATTGCAAAACTGGCCGCCGAGATCGCCAAAATGCTCGGCGCAAATGACGACGAACAGATACAGGCTCGTTGGGCGGGGCTGCTGTGCAAGGCTGATCTCGTCACAGGCATGGTGGGGGAATTTCCCGAGCTGCAAGGGATCATGGGGGGATATTACGCAGCCCACAACCCGCGCGGTTGGGATGGCAGCGTCGTTGGCCCGGCGATCCGGTCGCATTATCAGCCCCGTGGGCCGGGTGACGCTGTTCCTGTTGGTCTTGTGGCCGCCAGCGTGGCGCTGGCCGACAAGCTCGACACGCTGATCCAGTTTTTTAAAATCGGCGAGACACCAACAGGCTCGGGCGACCCGTTTGCGCTGCGGCGGGCGGCTTTGGGGGTGATACGAATTATATTGGAGGCACGGTTGCCGGCGTGCGACCTCGTCGCGCTGACGGCGGAAGCGCCCGATCTCTATCCGTTTATTCTTGAACGGTTGCGGGTAAAATTGAAAAACGAGGGACAGCGATTCGATGTCCTCGACGCTACGCTGCGTTTTGCCGGGCGTGGAAATCTCGTCTCTCTGATCGAGATCAGCGCGGCGGTGGGCGCGATGCTGGCGACCGACTATGGTGCCCGGTTACTCAACGCCTACCGCCGGGCCGCTAACATCTTGCGGATCGAGGAAGCGAAGGATGGTTGTGCATATGACGGGCCGGTATCGGATGCGCTACTGATCACGCCTGAGGATAAAAATCTCGCGGCGGCGATCTCGGCGCAATACGGCAAGACGCCAACAGCTGCGCTCGCCGATTATTCATCGGTTTTGCAGGGGCTGGCCCGGCTGGATGGGCCGGTGAATGCGTTTTTCCAGACTGTTTCGGTTAACGATGCCGATCCGGCGATACGTCAGAACCGGCTGCGATTGCTGGCCCAGTTACGCGACATTATGCATCAGATTGCCGATTTTTCGAAAATTGAAGGCTAGGAGCACAGACATGACCAAATGGGTGTATAATTTCGGGGCCGGCACCAATGACGGCAATGCCGCCCTTCGTGACCTGCTTGGTGGCAAGGGTGCCAACCTTGCCGAGATGGCCAGCATCGGCCTGCCTGTCCCACCTGGTTTCACCATTACCACCGAGGTTTGCACCGCCTATTACGATAACGGGCAGACCTATCCAGAAGCGTTGAAATCCCAGGTGGATACGGCCCTGGCGCGGATCGAGGCGGCGGTGGACCGTAAATTCGGCGATGGCGAGAAACCGCTGCTGGTCTCGGTGCGTTCCGGCGCGCGCGTGTCCATGCCAGGGATGATGGATACGGTGCTAAATCTCGGTTTGAACGATACCACCGTGCTGGGTCTCGCCACCGGGTCAGGCGATGCGCGTTTTGCCTGGGATTCCTATCGCCGCTTCATACAGATGTACGGCTCGGTTGTGCTGGGCGTGGACCATCACCGCTTCGAGGA
>JAQNCU010000118.1 GCA_029077775.1 Acidocella sp.
GCTGCCGACGAAAGGCGGGCCAGCGGGCCAGGCTTTCCGCGATCTGGATTTCGAGGCCGAGGTTTTGGAGATGACGCGCCATATCGGCATTGGCGCGCAGTTTGGTGGCAAGTATTTCTGCCATGATGTGCGGGTGATCCGGCTGGCGCGGCATGGGGCGAGTCTGCCGATTGGCATTGGTGTTTCATGTTCGGCGGACCGGCAGATCAAGGCCAAGATTACGAAGGATGGCGTGTTTATTGAGGCGCTGGAGCGCGAGCCCGCGAAATATCTGCCCGAGATAACCCCGGAGCATCTGGGCGGTGACGTGGTGGCGATTGATCTGAACCAGCCTATGGCGGGGATATTGGCGGCACTCTCGGCGCATCCGGTGAAAACCAGGGTGGCGCTGACCGGGACGATTGTGGTGGCGCGCGATATCGCCCATGCCAAATTGAAGGAAAGACTGGACCGGGGCGAGGGACTGCCGGATTACATCAAGGATCATCCGGTTTATTACGCCGGCCCCGCGAAAACCCCCGAAGGCATGGCGACGGGGAGCTTCGGGCCGACCACGGCGGGGCGGATGGACAGCTATGTCGCGGAATTTCAGGCCGCCGGGGGCTCGTTGGTGATGCTGGCCAAGGGCAACCGCAGTGCCGCCGTGCGCGCGGCGTGCAAAACCTATGGCGGGTTCTATCTGGGCTCCATCGGCGGGCCAGCGGCGGTGCTGGCCGAACAGAACATTACGAAGGTGGAGGTTCTGGAATATGCCGAATTGGGGATGGAGGCGGTCTGGCGGATCGAGGTAAAGGATTTCCCCGCGTTTATTGTGATGGACGACAAGGGTAACGATTTTTTCGCGGGGCTTGGCTGATGAAGTTCACGGTGGACCGGATCGACCATGTGGTGATGACCTGCCATGATTTGCAGGTGACAGCGGGCTGGTACCAGCGCGTGCTGGGCATGGAGCGCGAGGAATATGGCGGCAGCAACCGCACGGCGTTGCGGTTTGGGGCGCAAAAGATAAACCTGCATGAAGTGGGCCATGAGGTGCTGCCCCACGCGCAATTGGCGCGGCCCGGCACGCTGGATTTATGCTTCGTGATTGCCGTGGGGCCCGAGGATGCGGTGGCGCAGTTGCATTCATGCGGGGTGACGGTGGAGCGCGGCCCGGTTTCCCGCATTGGTGCGCTGGGCGATATCATGTCGGTCTATTGCCGCGACCCGGATGGGAATTTGATCGAGCTGGCCTCGTATCTCGGGCCTTGAAGCTTTCCGATTTCGGTTATGACCTGCCGCCGGAGGCGATCGCGGTGGTGCCCGCGCGGCCGCGCGATGCGGCCAGGCTGCTGCATGTGCGCGGCGATGGCGGGCTTGGCGATTTTGTGATGCGCGACCTGGCCGGATTGTTGCGGGCGGGGGATTTGCTCGTGGTGAACGACACCAAGGTGATCCCCGCGCAATTAACAGGCATGCGCGGGCATGCGCGGATTGGCATTACGCTCGACCGGATGCGCGAGGATGGGTGCTGGCGGGTATTGTTGCGCAATGCCAGACGGGTGCGCGTGGGCGATGTGCTGGAGATCGGCCCGGATTTTGCCGCCGAGCTGGTGGAGACGCCGCAAGGTGGTGTGGGCGTGTTGCGGTTTATGACCGAGGATTTGTTCGCCGCCCTGGCGCGCCATGGGGCGCTGGCGCTGCCGCCCTATATCGCGCGGCCCGATGGCGTGAAGGCCGAGGATGCGGCGGATTACCAGACCATGTTCGCGGCGCATGAAGGGGCGGTGGCGGCCCCCACGGCGGGGCTGCATTTTACCCCGCGGCTGATGGACGGGCTGTCCCAGGCCGGCGTAGGCGTGGCGCGCGTGACGCTGCATGTGGGGGCGGGGACGTTTCTGCCGGTGCGCAACGAGGATGTAACCGCGCATAAGATGCATGCCGAGCGCGGGATATTATCACCCGCCGTGGCGGCGCGGATCAATGAGGCAAGGGCGGCGGGCGGGCGGATTATCCCGGTGGGGACGACGGCATTGCGGCTGTTGGAGAGCGCCGCCGGTGATGACGGGGTGATACATGAATTCGATGGCGAGACGGATATTTTCATTCTGCCGGGATATCGGTTCCGTGCGGCGGATCTGCTGGTGACGAATTTCCATTTGCCGCATTCGACATTGTTGATGCTGGTATCAGCCTTTGCGGGTATGGCGCGGATAAAAGCGGCCTATGAACACGCCATTACGGCTGGCTATCGGTTCTATTCCTATGGCGATGCGTGCCTGTTGGAACGCGCATGAGCCTGGGTTTTACGCTGGCGGGGCAGGACAAAAACGCGCGCGCGGGCGTGATGACGACCGCGCATGGGCAGGTGCCGACCCCGACCTTTATGGCGGTGGGCACGGCGGGCACGGTCAAGGCGATGACCGCCGATGCGGTGCGCGCGACCGGGGCGAAAATCGTGCTCGGCAACACCTATCATTTGATGCTGCGCCCGACCGCAGCACGGGTGGCGGGTTTTGGCGGGTTGCATAGATTGATGGATTGGCCGGGGCCGATTTTGACCGATTCCGGCGGGTTCCAGATCATGTCCCTGGCCAAGCTGCGCAAGATGACCGAGGAAGGTGTGACGTTCCGCTCGCACCTGGATGGATCGGCGCATTTTTTATCGCCCGAGGGGTCGACCGAGATCCAGTTTTTGCTGGATGCGACGATCTCGATGGTGCTGGATGAATGCACGAAATTCCCCGCGACGCATGAGGAGGCGGCGATATCCATGCGGTTATCGACGCGCTGGGCACGGCGCTCACGCGCTGCGTTCACGCCCCGGGCGGGGTATGGGCAGTTCGGCATTGTGCAAGGCGGGGTGTATGAGGATTTGCGGGCGGAGTCTGCCGCCGCGTTGATCGCGCAGGGTTTCGAGGGCTATGCGATTGGCGGGTTGGCGGTGGGCGAGGGCCAGGCGATGATGAATGCGGTGCTGGATTATTCCGCGCCGATGTTGCCCCAGGATAAGCCGCGTTACCTCATGGGCGTGGGCACGCCGGATGATCTGCTGGGCGCGGTGGCGCGCGGGGTGGATATGTTCGATTGCGTGATGCCGACCAGGGCCGGGCGGACCGCCAGAGCGTTTACCAGTGCGGGGATTTTGAACCTGCGCAATGCGCGGTTTATCGATGATGGCGGGACGCTGGATGCGCAATGCGGGTGTTTATGCTGCGCGCGGCATGTGCGGGGTTATTTGCACCATTTGTTTCGGGCCGAGGAGATTTTGGGGCCGATGCTGCTGACCATTCATAATCTGACCTATTACCAGAGCCTGATGAGCCAAGCGCGGGTGGCGATTCTGGCCGGGGGGTATGAGGACTATTGCGCGCAAGTGCGGGCCGGGTGGGTGAGCGGGGGACAAAAGGCATGAGCGATGAGCGTTATGAGGGGTTGCAACAATTAGGCCGGAACGTGGCCATGCCCGCGAGCCCCGAGGCAGCCATGCTGGAGCGGGTGGCGGCGAAGACCGGGGGGAAGCTGGCGATGGTGCGCTTTGTGTGCCCGGAGTTCACCTCGCTCTGCCCGCTGACGGGGCAGCCGGATTTCGCGCATATCGTGCTTGATTATATCCCTGGGGACTGGCTGGTGGAGAGCAAGTCGCTGAAGCTGTTTTTCCAGAGTTTTCGGAATCATGGGGGGTTTCATGAAGCCTGTACGCTGATGATCGCGCAGCGAGTGGTGGATTTGCTGTCGCCCGTGTGGTTGCGGATCGGTGCGTATTGGTATCCGCGCGGGGGGATGCCGATCGATGTGTTCTGGCAGAGCGGCAACCCGCCGGAGGGGGCGTGGATACCCGACCAGGGTGTTACGGGGTATCGCGGGCGGGGGTAGGGGTGTTGGCGCGCACGGCGCCGATGAGGAATTCGATGTTGCCTTCGGGGCCTGTGATGGGGCTTGGGGTGATGCCGCTGACGTGCCAGCCGGGGAGGTTTGACCACCAGTTGTGGATGGTGGTGCAGATGGCGGTGTGGATGGCAGGGTCGCGGACGACGCCGCCTTTGCCGACATGTTCGGGCCCGGCCTCGAACTGGGGTTTGATGAGGGCGATGGCGAAGGCGCCGGGCGCGCAGAGGCTCAGGGCGGCGGGCAGGATGGTTTGCAGGCCGATGAAGCTGGCATCACACACCAGGGCGGTGATGGGGGCGGGGATTTGCGCCGGGGTGAGGTGGCGGGCGTTGGTTTTTTCCAAAACGGTGACGCGCGGGTCGCCGCGGAGTTTCCAGGCGAGCTGGCCGTGGCCGACATCGACGGCATATACATGAGCGGCACCGGCGGTGAGCAGGACATCGGTGAAGCCGCCGGTGGAGGCGCCGACATCCAGCGCCGTGGTGCCTGCCGGGTTGAAGCCGAAATGCGCGAGACCGTGGGCGAGTTTGACGCCGCCGCGTGAGACCCAGGGGTGGTCCTGGCCTTTGACCGACAGGTTGGCATCGGCGGGCAGCAGGTCTCCGGGTTTTTGCACGCGCGCGGTGCCTGTGTAGACCAGCCCGGCCATGATGAGCGCCTGGGCCCGGCTGCGCGAGGGGGCAAGCCCGGCGGCGACAAGGGCAAGATCGGCGCGTGATTTGGGTAACTTCGTCACCCCCCTGACCCAAATTTACAGAAGGTTTTGCGCGCTTTTTCTAAAAGCGCCACTTTTTACTAGTTCTTCCTCGTAACGGTAAAGTTCGCCAGCGCGCGGAGCAGGTCCGCGCGGGGCCCGAAGCTTTCCAAATGGGCGGCGGCTTGTTCGGCGAGGTGTTGGGCCTGGGCGCGGGCGCGGTCTCGGCCGAGGATGGAGACCATGGTGGCCTTGCCCTGGGCGGCGTCCTTGCCAGCGGTTTTGCCGAGATCGGCGGCGGAGGCGGTCTCGTCCAGCACATCGTCGTAGATTTGGAAGGCGCCGCCGAGTTCGCGCCCATAGGCGGCGATGAAGTGGCGTTGGGCGGCGGGGGCGCGGCCGAGGATGGCGCCGGCCTCGGCGCTGAACTGGATGAGGCGGCCGGTTTTGAGCGCCTGGAGGCGGGTGATTTCAGGCCCGGAGAGGGTTTGGCCTTCGGCCAGCATGTCGATCATTTGCCCGCCGACCATGCCGCGCGCGCCGGTGGCCAGGGCGAAGGCGGTGATCAGTTCACAGCGGGCTTCCGGGTCGGCATGGGTGTCGGGCTCGGCCAGAACCTCGAAGGCCCGGGTTTGCAGGGCGTCGCCCGCGAGGATGGCGGTGGCTTCATCGAATTTACGGTGGCAGCTGGGCTGGCCACGGCGCAGATCGTCGTCATCCATGGCGGGCAGGTCGTCATGCACCAGGGAATAGGCGTGGAGCATTTCAACCGCGGCGGCGACACGGGCGGCGCAGGTGGTGTTGACGGTGAAAAGCTGGGCGGTTTGCATGACCAGGAAGGCGCGCAGGCGTTTGCCGCCGTTGAGCACGGCATAGCGCATGGCCTCGATCAGCCTGGCTTCAGCCGCTTCAGGAACCGGGAGCAGGGCGTCGAGCTGGGCTTCGACCAGGCGGGCGGCCTCAGCCATTGCGGGGGCGAGCTGGTCTGGGTTGTGGACGAGGTCAAGCGCCATGGGTCAGCCCTCAGGTTTTAGCGACAAGGTGCCATCGGCACGGGCGACGATGGCCTGGACGCGCGCATCGGCGGCGGCGAGTTTGGCCTCGCAATGTTTTTTCAAGGCCGCGCCACGCTCATAGGCGGTGATGGCGTCTTCAAGCTTCGGCTGGCCGGATTCGAGGCTGCGCACGATCGCCTCAAGGGCGGCGAGCGCGTCCTCAAAAGACAGTGCCGGGATGTCGGAATGATCATTCATGACCGGTTGAGTACAGCCCTGGCGGGGGAATCACAACCGCATAAGGGCGCGGACATGGGCGGCGGCGGCGCTGGCCAAGGCGTTCAGGTTGTAGCCGCCTTCGAGCAGCGAGACCACGCGGCCCGGGCAATGGGTGTCGGCGATGGCGAGCAAAGCCTCGGTGATCCAGGTGAAATCAGCCTCCTGGAGGCGCAATTGGGCGAGCGGGTCGGCGGCGTGGGCATCGAACCCGGCGGAGAGGATGAGGAGTTCGGGGGCAAATACATCGAGGGCGGGGATGATGATATCCGCCCAGGCGGCGCGGAAGGCGGTGCCATCAGCCCCCGGGGGCAGCGGGGCGTTGACGATGTTGCCCGCGATGCCGCGTTCATGCGTGGCACCGGTGCCGGGGTAGCAGGGGGATTGGTGCGAGGAGCCGTAAAACAAGCCGGCGTCGTTGTAGAAAATATCCTGGGTGCCGTTGCCGTGATGCACGTCAAAATCCAGCACCGCGATGCGGGTGAGGCCATGGCGGGCGCGGGCGTGGTGGGCGGCGATGGCGGCGTTGTTGAACAGGCAGAAGCCCATGGCGCGGTCGGCCTCGGCATGGTGGCCGGGTGGGCGCATGGCGACGAAGGCGGCCTTCGCCCAGCCCTCCATCACCGCGTCGACCGCCGCCATGGCACCGCCCGCGCCACGCAGAGCCGCCGGGAGCGAGCCGGGGGAGACGATGGTGTCGGCGTCGATTTCGGTGAATTCATCGGCGGGGAGAGACAGGATATGCGCGATATGGCGTTGGGTGTGGGCGCGGTGCAGGCAGGCGGTATCAGCCAGGGGCGCGCGCTCCCGCAGGAGGGTGGAAAATTCCGGGGTTTCCAGCGCCCGCAGCACGGCCTGGATGCGCGCGGCGCATTCCGGGTGGTCGGGGCCTGTATCATGCGCCAGGGCATCAGGGTGGGTGAACAGTGCCACGCTCATGGGCTATCGGGTTCCGCTTTGGCTTTGAGGGTGAGGCTGTAGACGCCGCGCGTTTCACTCGCGGCGATGAGCGCATGGCCGGAGGTTTTGCAGAAATCCCGAAAATCAGCCAGGGCGGCCTGGTCTGTGGCGAGGATACGCAGGCGGGCACCGGGGGGTAAACTGCGCAGCGCGCGGGCGGCGCGCAGCACGGGCAAAGGCGATTTTTGAAATTGCGCGTCGATCAAGGTTTCTCCCATAACCATAGAGTGCCCGCGCGCGCGGGGTTGAGCAAGATTGATAAAGCGGCGACAACACACGCGATGATGAATCGGATTGGCATCGACCTTGGCGGGACGAAAACGGAGATTTTGGTGCTGGGTGCCGATCATGAGGTGCTGCTGCGCCAACGGGTGGCAACGCCACCAGACTATCAGGGTGTGGTGAGGACGATCCGCGATCTGGTGCTGGCCGCCGAGGCGCAGACCGGGGCAACGGCGCGGGTGGGCGTGGGGATACCGGGGACGATCAGCACGGCGACCGGGCTCGTGAAAAACGCCAATTCAAACGCGTTGAACGGCCATGCCTTTGCCGAGGATATGGGTGAGGCGCTGGGGCGCGACATAAGGGTGGCCAATGATGCGAATTGCTTTGCGCTGTCTGAGGCGACAGACGGGGCGGCGGCGGGGCGGGCCGTGGTGTTCGGCGTGATCATCGGCACCGGGTGCGGGGCCGGGATTGTGGTTAATGGCGCGATCCTGGAAGGGCGGCACCGGATTGCCGGGGAGTTTGGCCATACGCCGCTGCCCTGGCCGGGGCTGGAGGACATGCCGCTGCGGCCCTGCTGGTGCGGGCAAAACGGCTGCCTGGAGACATATTTGAGCGGCCCGGCTTTGGCCTTCGAGTGCGATGGGCCGGGCGCGCGCGATGCGCGGGGGATCAGCACCCGTGCCGCAGGCGGCGATGCGGTGGCGGTGCGGGCGCTGGCCCGCCATGCGGACAGGCTGGCGCGGGCCCTGGCGGTGGTGAGCAATATGCTCGACCCGGATGCGATCGTGCTGGGCGGTGGCTTATCAAACCTGCCGGGGCTGGCGCAGGCGCTGCCCGGGTTGATGAAACCCTATATTTTCAGCGATGAGTTCGCGCCCAATATTCTGCGCAACCAGCATGGTGATTCCTCGGGCGTGCGCGGGGCGGCATGGTTGTGGCCTGCATGAAGAAGAAAAAGCCGCTTTTTTGAAAAAAAGCGGCGCAAAAAACTTTTGTTATGCCGGTGCCGGGCTTCTGGAACCCCAATGGCCCAGATTAATAATGTTTTTTTGCTT
>JAQNCU010000119.1 GCA_029077775.1 Acidocella sp.
ATGAAGAGGACCAGCCCGCGCATTTGACGTTGCGTGACCCGGCGGTGGCGATCCGCGTGAATTGGGATGAGTATAACAGCCCGGAGACGCGCTATTGCCCGGCTGGGGTCTATGAGATTGTCGGCGCTGAGGCGGGCGCGCCGCAATTGCAGATCAACGCGCAGAACTGCGTGCATTGCAAAACCTGCGATATCAAAGACCCGACGCAGAACATCAACTGGGTGGTGCCGGAGGGCGGTGGCGGGCCGAATTATCCGGGCGGCATGTAAGGCGGGGTTTACCGCTGCAAATTGGCAAGTGGCGTGGTGTTGAACGGGTTGGGCGGCAACGCTGGAATTGTGCCGGGCGGTGGGCTTGGTGGCTGGGTTTGAAACAAGGCTGGGTCTATGGCGGTACGCGCCGCGCGCATGAAGGCTGGGATGGCCGATGGCGGGAGATCGACCGCCAGGACATGCTCTGCCTGCGGCAAGCGGCCTGCGGCGATCAATGCGGTGGCGTAATCCTCGCGGATTTTGGCGGTGGCATCGGGTCCGGTCGCGAGCGGGCCGAGATATTGCAGGGCGTCGGCAGAATCCCCCGATAAGGCCAGCGAGAGACCAAGATTAACCTCAGTCGGCACGTACCCTGGGGCAAGGCGCAGGGATTGTTCATAAGGGTTCGTGGCGGCGGCGTAACGGCCTTGCAGGTCGCGGGCGATGCCGAGATCGTTGAAGGCGGCGGCGTTTTGCGGGTCGTCGATGGTGGCGGCGGTGAAGGCTTGTTCAGCGGCGGCGGCGTTGCGGCGCAGCAGGCAGCGGCCAAGGCCGGTTTGCGCGGTGGCTGAGTGGGGGTCTATCGACAGGGCCAAACGGAAGGCGGCGATGGTATCCTGGCAGCGGTTAAGGGCGTAATAGGCGTCGGCCTCGTGATACAAAGCGGGTAGATTATCCGGGTGGGCGGCCAGGACGGATTGGCTGATTTTCAGCGCCATGGCAGGGTTTTTGCCCGCGATGGCGGCATCCGCGACGTTCAGGATGGCGGGGTTGGCGGCATCGGCCACCATGGGCGTGGTGGCGGGCGGCGACATGCAGCCAGCGAGCCCCAAGCCGACAAGCGCGGACCCGCAGAGCGGCCAGCGTCTCACCAGGTTCACGGCGTGGGCGTGGCTGCGAGCATAAACCAATAGGCTGATTTCTCAGGGTCCATCGCCACGCCGTTGCCCGTGAGATAGGCAGCACCAAGGCTGAATTGCGCTTTTACGTTGGCCCGCACGGCGGCGCGCTGCCACCAGAAGGCGGCGCGCGTGTGGCTCTGCGGTACGCCCTGGCCCAGATCGTAGAGATTACCCAGGCTATCCTGCGCATCCTCGTTGCCCTGGTTGGCGGCGCGCTGCCACCATGTTGCGGCAAGGCTGTAGGATTGCGGCATGCCGGTGCCGTAATATTCATAATTACCGAGGTTATATTCGGCCTTGGCGTAGCCCTGCGCGGCGGCGGCCGCGAACAAAGCGGCAGCCTTTTGCACGTTTTGCGGCACGCCGAGCCCGGCATTGTAATTAAAGCCGAGGCTGTTCTGGGCGGCGGCGACCCCCTGGGCAGCGGCGGCGGCGTACCAATGGCTGGCCTTGGCATTGTCCACGGCGACGCCCGTGCCGTTGGTATAGGCATCACCCAAGGCGAGTTCAGCCTTGGCATTGCCTTGTTCGGCGGCCTGTTTGTACCAGTAATCGGCGGCGGCACGAGTGGCTGGCACGCCCTGCCCTGCCTGGTACATGGTGGCCAAAGCGAGCTGTGCCGTAACATTGTTCTGTGTGGCGGCGCGGTAATACCAGGCGGCGGCGAGCAAAAAATTCTGCGGCAGGCCACGGCCCGTGAAATAGGCGGTGGCGAGCCCTGCCTGCGCGCCAGCATCACCGCCCGGCGGCGCGGCGGTGATGGATGCTGGGGCGGGCGGGCGAATGTCAGTTGCTGAAACGGATGGCGCCGAAAGAGAGGGCGCCGAGGATTGCGCGATGAGCGCGCAGCCGGGCAGGCTTCCCATGGCGAGGGCGATAATGGCGGCGACGATGCCTCCAGATCTTTGGTTCACCCGCGACTCCCTGTAATACGTTTTGATTCCATAATAATGTATCCTGTGCGTTTTGTAATGAACAGGGCCTCGGGTAAAAATATTTCGATACCGGTATTTAAAACCATATTATAAACAGCAATTTATTCAGGCGTTTTCGTTTTGCCACGAAGGCGGCTATGGACTCAGTATGACATTGCGTGTGGGCATTGCCGGAATTTCCGGGCGGATGGGCGTTTTGCTGGCGCGGGCGGCAAAGCAGGACGCGATTCTGGCCGGGGGAACAAGCCGGAGCGGGACAGCGCCGGAGGGGGCGGTTTTGTTCCCGGATATCGGCGCGCTGGGCAAGGCGAGCGACGTGGTGGTGGATTTCACGCATGCCGATGCCGTGGCCGGGCACGCCGAAGCCCTGATGCAGGGCCGGACCGCCTGGGTGCTGGGCACGACAGGGTATGACGAGGCCGCCGGGGCGGCGATTGCCCGCGCCGCGGCGCATGTTCCGGTGGTGGTGGCGGCGAATTTTTCGACCGGGGTTAATCTGATGTTGATACTGGCCGAAATGCTGGGCGGTGCCCTGCCCGCCGCGCGGTTCGACGCTGAGATCGTGGAGATGCATCATAGGCAGAAGCTGGATGCGCCATCCGGTACGGCGCTGGCTTTGGGCCGCGCCGTGGCCGCCGGGCGCAAGGTGGCGCTGGGCGATGTGATGACCGGCGCCAACGGCGCGCCGATCGGGGCACGGCGGGACGGCGAGATCGGGTTTGCCAGCCTGCGCGGCGGGCAGGTGGTGGGCCACCATGATGTGATGTTTACCGCCGCCGACGAGCAGATTGTGCTCAGCCACCACGCCTTCGACCGGATGGTGTTCGCCAATGGCGCGCTCAGGGCCGCTTTGTGGCTGGCGGGCAGGCCGCCCGGGCTTTATGGGATGCGGGATATTCTGGGGCTGTGAAAGGCTGGCGGCGGGCTGGCGGTACACTTCGCCCCGGTAAAACCGTTTGCTCCGTATTGACCAGGCAGAGTGTATAGGTCATCCGAGGCCGCCATAGGATAATGGGGATGATCGATGCGCGATAAGGGAGAGTTTTTGTTCACGTCTGAGTCCGTCTCAGAGGGGCACCCGGATAAGGTGGCCGACCGGATCTCAGACACCGTGGTGGATGCTTTTCTTGGCGCCGACCCCTATGCCCGCGTGGCGTGCGAGACTTTGGTGACGACCAACCGGATCATTCTGGCAGGTGAGACTCGCGGGCCGGAGAGCATAACGCCTGCGCATCTGGAGGAACTGGCGCGCGCCGCGGTGCGCGATATCGGCTATGATCAGGCCGGGTTTTCCTGGCGCAATGCCGAGGTCTCGGTGCATCTGCACGCGCAATCAAGCGATATCGCGGTGGGGGTGGATGCCGCCGGGAACAAGGATGAGGGTGCCGGCGACCAGGGCATTATGTTCGGTTATGCCTGCACCGAGACCGAGGCGCTGATGCCAGCGCCGATCTATTATTCGCACATGATCCTGCGGCGGATTTCAGAGTTGCGGCGGGCGGGTGATGAGCGGGTGAAGGGGCTGTTGCCCGATGCGAAAAGCCAGGTGACGCTGAAATATGTCGATGGCAAGCCTGTCGCGGCGACATCGGTGGTGGTGTCCATCCAGCACGAGGAAGGAATGCGCGCCGGGCAGATCAAAGCGTTGCTCGCCCCGATCGTGCAGACCGCCCTGCCCGCTGGTTGGATGCCGGGGGATGATGAGTTCTATGTGAACCCGACCGGAAATTTCGTGATCGGCGGACCGGATGGGGATTGCGGGCTGACCGGGCGCAAGATCATCGTGGATACCTATGGCGGGGCGGCACCGCATGGTGGCGGTGCGTTCTCGGGCAAGGACCCGACCAAGGTGGACCGCTCAGCCGCCTATGTGTGCCGGTATCTGGCGAAAAATGTGGTGGCGGCCGGGCTCGCCGAACGCTGCACCCTACAGCTTTCATATGCGATCGGGGTGAGCCAGCCGCTCTCGCTCTACGTGGAACTGCACGGCACGGCGATGGATGTGGACCCGGTGAAGCTGGAGACGACATTGCGCGCCCTGGTGAACCTGACACCGCGCGGGATTCGCGAGCATTTGCAGCTCAACCGGCCGATTTATGCGGTGACCTCGGCATTCGGGCATTTCGGGCGCACCCCGGATGAGGCGTTGGGGACATTCACCTGGGAGAAGACCGATCTGGTGCCCGCGCTGAAGGCGGCATTCGGGCGGTAGGGGTTGGGCGCGGTCTCGCGCATTCGGGTTCAACAATGCCGATAAAGCCACCGCCGGACAGGTTGTATGGAAGGGTGAAGGCCAAGGCGTTGCGCCCGCGCCAGGCTTGGTTGCTGGCTGAATTTTTGCCGCATCTCGCCTGGCCAGATGTACCGTTTGCGCCGGGTTTGCGGGAATTATGGCTGGAGGTGGGGTTTGGCGGCGGCGAACACGCGCTGGCGCTGTCGCAAGCCAACCCGCAGGTTGGGTTGATCGCGGCGGAGGTGTTCGAGAGCGGGGTATGCTCGTTGCTGTCGCGCTTGGCGCCGGAGGGTAAGCCGCCGCACATGCCCGGGAATTTGCGGTTGTTCACCGATGATGCGCGGCCCTTGCTGCGCGGTATGGGCGATGGGGCGCTGGCGAAATTATTCCTGATGTTCCCTGACCCATGGCCGAAGGCGCGGCACGCCAAAAGGCGTTTCGTGCACCCCGAATTGGTGGCCGCGGCGGCACGCGTGTTGCGGGCGGGTGGGGAATGGCGGATCGCCTCGGATGACCCGACATATCAGGATTGGACCGATGCCGTGCTGGCCGGGCAGAGCGCATTTGCCGTGACGCGCGCCTCAAAGCGGCCAGAGGGCTGGCCCGCGACGCGCTATGAGGCGAAGGCGCTGGCGGCGGGGCGGGCACCCGTATGGTGGTCGCTGATTCGAAGGTGATTTAGTTTTTAATCTTCCTCGGTATCCTCCTCCAGGCCGAATTGCTGGGCTTCCTCGTCATATTCGAACAATTCGGCATAGCGGCCCCAGGCGATGACGGTGCGCAGCGTCTCCTCGGCATATTCGGGGGACATATGGTCCTCCAGCTCGTCGCGGAAGCGCACGGCCGAGGCGCGGTGGTTGGAGCGTTGGTCGATGACGGCGCGGATGGCCGTTATCAACGGGACATGGGCGCGCAATTGTTCGGCGAAGATTTTTTTGCGGTCCTCGGTTTCGGCATCGGCGAAGCGGCGGCCGATATCGGTGAGGATGAGATCACCTTCCTCCAGCACCGCGAAGCCGAGCAGGCTGAGGGTCTCACCCAGCGGGAGAAGCTCATCGGCCTCATACTGCAACGCCGCCGCCAGAGCCGGGAGGTCGGCGCGGCCATCATAGGGGCGGTTGCTCAAGGTCTCCAGCAGGCCTGCCATGATGTTGGTACCGACCGGGTGCAGCGGGGTTGCGAAGCCGGTGGGTGCGGCGGCGGGGGCGGCCTGGATTTCCGGCGTTTTGCGGCGGGTCATGATGCCGTAAATATCGTCCACCAATTGGCGGAAGGCATGGTCGAACCGGTTGCGCGGGTGCGCGAAGGGGACTTTCAGCTCATGCGCCACGCGGCCCGGGTTGGAGGAGAAAACCAGGATACGGTCGCACATCAGCACCGCTTCCTCGATGTTGTGGGTAACGATGAGGATGGATTTGACCGGCAGCTTGCCATCCATCCACAGATCGATGAGGTCGGTACGCAGGGTCTCGGCCGTGAGGACATCGAGGGCCGAGAAGGGCTCATCCATCAGCAGCAAATCCGGGTGGACGACCAGCGCGCGCGCGAGGCCGACGCGCTGGCGCATGCCGCCGGAGAGTTCCTTCGGATAGGCGGTGTCGTACCCGCCAAGGCCGATCAGGTCGATCGCGGCTTCGGTGCGGGCCTCACGCTCGGCCTTTTTCACGCCCTGGGCTTCAAGGCCGAGTTCGACATTCTCCTGCACGGTGAGCCAGGGAAAAAGCGCGAAGCTCTGAAACACCATGGCGACCCCGGCGGCGGGGCCAGTGAGCGGCGCGCCGCGCCAGGTCACCTCTCCGGCGGTGGGTTTGAGCAGGCCGGAGACGATGCGCAACAGCGTGCTTTTGCCCGAGCCGGAACGCCCGAGGAGACCGACGATCTCGCCGGTTTGCAAGGTGAGATCGACATCATCGAGCACCAGCAGATCGGCGCTGGCATCCTTATGGTAGGATTGCCGGCAGTTGCGGACGGTGAGCAGCGGGGCGGCGGTCTGGTCCATATGATTATCCCAGCGTGGTGCGGCGTGTGGCGTAGGCGAAAAGCGGGCGCCAGAGAATGCGGTTGAAGACGATGACGAAACCGGACATGACCGCCACGCCGAGCACGACGCGCGGTGTGTCGCCGTTATTGGTGGCCTGCGCGATATAGGAGCCCAAGCCCTGGGCGACGAGGTTATGGCTGCCCCAGCTTGCGACCTCGGCCACGATGGAGGCGTTCCAGGCGCCGCCGGAGGCGGTGATGGCGCCGGTGACGAAATAAGGCAGGATGCCCGGGATCATGACTTTGCGCCACCACAGGAAACCACGCACACGGAAATTCGCCACGGCTTCCTTCATGTCACCGGGGAAGGCGGCGGCACCGGCGATGACGTTGAACAGCACATACCATTGCGTGCCGATGAGCATGAGCGGGGTGAGCCAGATATTCGGGTTGACATGGAAATACACGATGGCGATGACGACTGGGGGAAACAACAAATTGGCCGGGAAGGCGGCGAGGAACTGGGCGATGGGCTGGGCGATGCGCGTGGCGCGCGGGCGCAGGCCGATATAAACCCCGATCGGCACCCAGATGGCGGCGGCGATGACCATGAGCACGACCACGCGGAGCATGGTGTAAACACCCATCAGCAGTGCAGTGCCGAAATCCTGCCAATGCAGGGTGCTGGCAATGAAGCCAATGATCTTGAAGCCCGCGAAGGCGGCGAGCAGGGCGATAACGGCGTACCAGATGCCATCGAGCAGGCGCGAGGGCGGGCGGTTCTCGTCGATTTGCCGGTTGCTGCCGGGGCTGAGGCGCAGGCGAAAGATGCTGCCCATGATGCCGCCAATAAAATCGCCGATATCCCGAAACAGCGCCGTGCGGCGGAGCATTTTCAGCATCCAGGGCTCGGGCCCGGCGAGGGCGGCGGTGGTCTCGAACCGGAATTTACCCGACCACGCAACCAGCGGGCGGAACAGCAACTGGTCGTAAAGCAAAATAACCACGAGCATGGCCAGGATGGCGTAAAAAATGGCGCGGAGATTTTGGCTCTGGAGGGCGACCGCGACATAGGAGCCGATGCCCGGCAGTGCGAAATTGGTGTTGCCGACCGTCACGGCCTCTGACGCGACGACGAAGAACCAGCCCGCGGACATTGAAAGCATGGTGTTCCAGACCAGGCCGGGCATGGCGAAGGGCACATCGAGCCGCCAGAATTTCTGCCAGGGCGAGAGGCGGAAGCTGCGCGCGGCCTCGGACAAATCAGCCGGGAGCGTGGTGAGGGATTGGTAGAAGCTGAAGGCCATGTTCCAGGCCTGGCTGGTGAAGATGACGAAGATCGAGGCAAATTCAGCGCCCATGACCCGGCCCGGGAACAGGCCCATAAAAAACACGACCGTGAAGGTGAGGAAGCCGAGGATGGGGACCGATTGCAGGATGTCGAGAATGGGCACGAGCACGAGCCCGGCGCGGCGGCTTTTGGCGGCCAGCGTGGCGTAGGTGAAGGTGAAAAACAATGAGAAGAACAAGGCCGCGAACATGCGCGCGGTGGAGCGCAGCGCGTAATATGGCAGATAAGCCGGGTTGAGGTGGATGGGGGTGTTCTGGATGGCGGCGTTGGGGGTGGCGATGGGGCCGCGCCCGACATCGTTGACCGCGATGAGCAGGGCGAGAACCAGCAGGAGCGCCGCGCCGTCCCACCTATTGGGGGCGCGCTGTCCGGCCAGGGCGGGGGGGGTGTAGCTTT
>JAQNCU010000536.1 GCA_029077775.1 Acidocella sp.
CCACCTTCCATATTGCGATACAGCAATATCGCTCGAACTGATGCAGCATGCCAGAGCTTGTTTTGAGCTGATCTTATGCCTCTTTGGTTCAACTCGTTTGCCATGGATCGCAGGGTGTGCCCTTCATCTGCCAGCGAAAAAATCAAAGGAGCGATACTTGCTCGAAAGGCTGCCGCTTGTGCGCTCGCAGAAGCTGAAGCGCTAAGGGTGTTAGGGCGCGGATTGCCGAGGCGGGTGCCCCGCGCCTTTGCCGCCACCAAGGCGGCACGTGTACGTTGCGAGATCATGTCCCGTTCATGCTCCGCCACGGCGGCGAGAATATGCAGCGTTAGCCGGTTTGCCTGCGGCATGTCCACGGCCACGAACTCCACACCGCTTTTCATCAGGTTCGAGATGAAGGCGACCGACCGGGCTAGGCGATCCAGCTTGGCGATCACCAGTGCTGCCCGTTTCTGCCGGCACAGAGCGAGGGCTGCGGCGAGTTGGGGCCGGTTGTCCTTCCTACCGCTCTCTACCTCGACGAACTCGCTTAGAAGATCCCTGCCGGCGGCATAGGCCGCCACGGCGGCCCGCTGCGCATCGAGGCCCAAGCCGCTCTGTCCCTGCCGTTCGGTCGAGACGCGATAATAGGCAACAATGGGTGGCATCGGGCTGACCATGGGCAGGTGTTATGATCCTAAACGGACGTTTCGGATTATAACAGATGGTCGCCCAATTGCCCAGAATGATAGGCGTCGCGTTGAAAACGCCATGTGGCTTGCTATCCGCGAGCGGATTTGGATGGGCGCCCTCCTTTGGCGCCGTTTATTCGTGCCGCTGCGGCTTTGGCGGGGGATGTCGTTCGGCCTGCTTGCCGTGCCATATAGGCTTTGGTTCCGAATAGGCCCGTAAGTAGGCCGGGGACAGATAGATCGGCGTCGAGCGCTTCCCAGTGAAGGCCATAGCCGACACCGAGAATTTCGACCTGGGCCAGTTGTTCATCCGTTGCGGTTTCCAGACCCTGAGCAAGATGCGGCGGGAAAGTGAAGGTGCATCCGTTTGAAAGCTCAACGACCACGCGTTTAAGTTTTCTATTGTATCGAACCGCTGTCGCGCGCGGCTCGTTCAGGTGCGCGATCTTACCGCGTTCCATGGCGGCATCGATTTGAGCGTCGGTCAATTCAACCATGGATATCCTCCCATCGGGCCAGCAGCAGCCTTTGCTGCTCAACAACAATCCGCATGGCGCGGCGGATTTCAGCGCGGGTCATGCCTTCAGCCCAGACCAACTCAGGGGTACCGTCGGCACCGCTTAAATTGATTTTGGCATGGCCATCACTGAAGACGTGTACATGGGCCGGTTGGTGATCATCGACAAAAATAATCACGCGTAGGCCGTGAGCGCGAAATACAGTGACCATGCAAGCTAATAACCCATCATGCTAGGTTATTCAATGCCGCTGTTTGCAAAGAATCTATAGACCCAAAGTCACGAACGACCCGAAATTGTAGCATAGCCACCCCTCCGGGGTTGCTTCTAGAGGGGGCTGCTGCCCCCGGCAGGGGCAAGGGTTCGTCGCTTTGCTCCCGAGCGCAGGGGTATCCCCAAACTTCCGCCATTCCGCTTCGCTC
>JAQNCU010000120.1 GCA_029077775.1 Acidocella sp.
GGGACGATGGCCGGGCAGGTGATTATGCAAGGGTTTGTGGGGTTCAGGATCCCCGTGTGGTTGCGCCGCGCGGTGACGATGGTGCCCGCGTTTCTCGTGATAGGGCTGGGGGTGAATGCGACCTATGCGCTGGTGGTGAGCCAGGTGGTGCTGTCTTTTGCCCTGCCGATCCCGATGGTGGCGCTGGTGATGTTTACGCGCAGGCGGGATTTGATGGGGGTTTTTGCCACCGGTCAGGCGATGGGGTGGACCGCGATGGCGGCGACCGGGGTGATATTGGCGCTGAATTTGGTGCTGGTGTTGCAGATATGCGGGGTGCCGGGGCTGGGCTGATCAACCGGGCAGCGTGTACTGGAAGCGATAATCATGACGGCCAGGGGTGACGGTGATGGTCATTATGCCCGTGAGCCCGGCGAGGGCGCCAGTGGCGGAATCCGGTATGACGACGACCGTTTGCGAGGGCGCACCCCTGTTCAACAGCCCATGATGCTGGAGGGTGAACGCCCCCTCACGGCCACCCAGGCTTGCTGTGACCCGCTCGATTGCGACATAGCCCGCAGAGCCTTCGACAGTGGCGCGATAAGCCAGCATCTGCCCGACGCTGCTTCCCCGAAGGCCGCCGTGAAATATTTTTGTGATCAGCATACTGCTGATGTCGCCGTCACCCTTGCTGATCAGCGTGAGGTTGACCTCGAAGGTGCCGGACGTTTCATTCTCCATGCGGTCCCCCCTGCCCGGCCCGCCGAGCTTCCCATTTTGGCATGAGCCTGCCACAATTCCGCTTTTCATTAAAGCTAAGATTATGCGCTGTGCTTGCAACCGTTTCAGGCTCTGCGCTATCGTTTGTTGTGGTTTGGGAGAATTGTCCATGGAACGCCCTTTCAGGGTTATCGGCTTGGCGGCGGTGTCTTTTATATGCCTGGATGGGGTGGCTTGGGCGCAAACCGCTAACAGGCCGGACCCGGGAGATGTTGCCCAGCAGTTCAAAAGCGGTGCGGGCCGGATTGGTAGCGGTGCTGAGCAATTAGGGGTGGGGATAAAACAGGGCGCCATTTTGACCTGGCAGGCGGTTGAGGATGGCGCGACGGCGGTGGCCGCGCGGTTTAAAAATGGTGACAAGGCTGGCCAGCCCGGACAGAGCAACCCATGAGAATGGTGCCGTTCCGCCCTGTTTGTTGTTTTATATGAAGGACGTGATGATCGATAGCCAGACGCAGACCGAGTCCGAAGCCATTTTGGCGGTGTTGATCGTGCAGACGCTGAACCTTGATGTCCGACCCGGCGACATAGACCCGATGATCCCGCTATACGGGGAGGGGCTGGGGCTGGATTCGATCGACATGTTGGAGGTGGCACTGGTTGTTAGCCAGCAATTTGGCGTGAAACTGCGGGCTGACGACAAGAACAACCGCGCGATATTTAGTTCGCTGAGGAGTTTGAACGAACACATCCAGGCCCACCGAGGGCCTTGAATGGGCATCGCTGCCGTATCGCGGAGGCAAATTCCGATTATCGCACTGGCCTGTATGCCGGTGATCTCCCACATCATCATCGTCGAGACCGGAGGCGTGCGGCTGCGGATAGCACCGCATGTTGCGCCACTTTTCAGGCTCGGGTTTGTTACCGCCTCGGCCATGATGCATTGGATGATCTATAGCGCGTTATTTCTCAGCTTTGCACTGACATTACGGCCGGGGCGCGAGCCGATGATCTGCGCGATGGCGCGCCGGATGCAGGGGCCGCTTTCAGCTGAGGTTGCGACCTACACCAAGAAGGTTACGATTTTTTGGACAGGATTTTTTGCTGCACAGCTTGTAATCTCTGTCTTACTATTTTTTGCGGCGCCGCTCGTGGTGTGGTCTTTTTTTGTGAACATTCTCGATCTACCACTGGTGGCCCTGATGTTCGCGGGTGAGGATGCCGTGAGGTTGCGCTGCTTGCGAGACCCGCCCCGTCACTCAATATCAATGATTGTCAAACTCATCGGCGACATAAAGAAAACCCCGGCTGCGCAGCCGTGATGAGCGATGAGAAAAGTTACGCCATCACGCGGCACAAAAATGGCCATGATGTCGTTGCCTGGCGCGCGGGAACCGCCATCACACGCGATGAATTTTTGGCTGATGTTGCGGCGTTGATATCGCGTTTGCCGGGTCATCGCCATGTGATCAATCTGTGTACAGACAGATACCGGTTTATGGTCAGCTTTGCTGCCTGCCTGTGCAGCCACCAGGTGAGCCTGTTGCCGTCATCGGATTCTCCGGCGACCTTGGCAGCTTTGGCGCGGGATTACCCTGATCTATATATCCTGACCGACACCCCGAATGCGCGCAGCACGATGGCCGGGGTGCGAACCCTGACCTATCCACCAAATTTACCGATAACTGAGAAGACCGGTTCAGTGCCGGAAATTCCGGGAAAACGGACCGCGATAATTTTGTTCACGTCAGGTTCGACCGGCCAACCCGTGCCTGTGCCAAAAACCTGGGGCGTGTTGGTGCGCAGCGCCCTTGCGGCGGGCAACCGAATTGGCGCAAGGCAGTTCTGCCCGGCTGTAATTATTGGCACCGTGTCACATCGGCATAGCTACGGACTCGAATCAGTGATCCTATTGGGCTTGCAATGCGGGATGGGGGTGGAGGCGAAAACCCTGCTCTACCCCGCTGATATTCGAGCCGCCATAAACGCCGCCGGGACCTGCGTGCTTGTCACGACCCCGGTGCATTTGCGCGTGCTGGTTGAAGAACCCGAGGACATGCCGCCGGTGGCGCTTATTTTGTCGGCCACATCGCCGCTGACAACAGAACTGGCGCGAGAGGCTGAACTATGTTTTTCAGCAACACTGCTCGAAATATATGGCTGTACCGAAGCCGGACAAGTGGCGACGAGGCAGACGACGGGTGCAAGTTCATGGCATTGCCTACAAGGCGTTTACCTCGACCAGCGAGACGGTGCGACCTGGGCGAGCGGCGAGGTCGTGCAAGGTGACGTGTTGCTGCATGACGTGATTGAGATGACGAGTGCGACAACATTTCTGCTCGGCGGACGATCAGCGGATATGGTGGATGTGGCGGGCAAAAGGGTGTCACTCGCGCACCTTAATCATGTGTTGCTCAGCATACCCGGCGTAAGGGACGGCGTGTTTTTTATGCCTGCTGCCAAGGGAGGCCGCGTGGCGCGTCTTGCCGCCCTGGTTGTGGCACCCACTTTGCCGCCACATGAAATTTCATGCGCTATACGTGAGCGGATCGATGCTGCTTTTTTCCCCCGGCCCCTGGTCTTTCTTGATGCATTGCCGCGAAACGATATGGGGAAATTACCGGTTGAAACATTGATAAGGTTGATACACAGCACAGCCAGGGACGAATTGGCGTGAATGAGTATGAAGCGGATATTAAGTTCGACGAAAACCACCCAACCGCAGCGGGCCATTTCCCCGGACGACCGATTATTCCCGGCGCCTTGTTGATTGATGCCATACTTCAACTAATCCCCGAAGGACATGGTGATGGCGGCACCGTGATCCGCAGCGCGAAATTTTTCCGGCCCGTTACCCCGGGCCAGGAGGTTCGTGTGACATGGACTCCAGCCACAGATGATGTGCTGATATTCAAGTGCTTTATAAAAAATGACATGATGCTGGTCGCAAATATCTGCGTGGAAAAGCCGAAAAGGGCGGTATGACCATTAAAACACCCACACAGGAATGGATAACGCGGCGTGAGCGCGGGTCACTTAACCTTTTAACCCATAGTGTACAAATCGCCCTGTGGATGGGAAGGCCCGTATCACGAATTCTTTTATACCCGATATGCCTGTATTTTTTAATCTCATCGCCAGCGGCAACACGCAGTTCCTATCAATATTTGGCCCGCGTGCTCGGGCGGCCCCCTCGCGTCCGCGATGTGTTCAGACATTTTCTGACATTTGCATCCTGCGTTCTGGACCGTGTGTTCTTACTTAATGAACGATGTGACGAATACGATATTCATGTGCAAGGAGAGGACATCGTACGCGAAATTGCCGAAACTGGGGGCGGATGTATTTTGGTCGGCGCGCATTTCGGGAGCTTTGAAGTTACCCGCGCCATCGGTCGGCAACAGCCGGATGTGCAGATAAGCCTTTTGATGTACGAGGAAAATGCAAAAAAAATTCGCGCCGCGCTCGCGGCTATCAACCCCCGTCTGGAAACCGAAGTCATCGGCCTCGGACCTCTGGATTCCCTGATCACCGTGGCTGAGAGGCTGTTCGCGGGCCACTTTATCGGTGTACTGGCCGACCGGAGTGTCAACGGGAAAAACCTTGCACAATACAACTTCCTTGGCAGTATGGCCGCATTTCCTACAGGACCTTTTAAGATCGCGATGTTGTTGCACGCACCAGTCGTACTGATGATCGGTGTGTACCGCGGCGGCCGACGCTATGATGTAATTTTTGAACGCATCGCAAAACCTGCACCGAGTGAACGCCACGATGGGGCGTTGTGGATGGACCGTACGATGCGACAATATGTCGATCGGCTTGAACATTATTGTCGGGACGCACCCTTTAACTGGTTTAATTTTTTCAATTTTTGGGACTGACCATGCGTATAAAATGCGTGTCCGCCCTGTTGATCTTAGTTGTCTGTATTGTACCCAATGACTGGGCAAGGGCGCAAACGCCCGTCGATTCGAGCTGGGGACTTGGGGACCTGATGGGGACAATGTCGATGGTAAACTCCGCCTCCGCGACATTCACTGAGAACAAGACGATGGCGATTCTTGAAGAACCTTTGGTCGTGTCGGGGACGTTAGAATATCATTCCCCTGACATCCTTGAGAAAACGGCGCTGACACCAATGTTTGAAAAAACAGTATTGAATGGGGATATGATCGCGATAACTCGCACCCCTGGCGGACATGCTCAGGAATTTTCGACGGCAAGTATACCGCAAATAAAAGAACTGACTGAGGGTATTCTGGGGACGTTGTCCGGTGACCTGCCGTCAATACAGAAAATTTATGATGTGCGATTCTCTGGCGGACGTGACGGATGGCAACTCGTTCTGGTACCCAAAGGCTCCGACGTTAGAAACTTGATCGCCTGGATGGCCATACGCGGACACCAAAATCACATCACAGATATAGATACAGAAAGCACCAACGGAGATCATTCCGAGATGACAGTTCAAGATACAACTGTCGATGAAAAGTAAATCGATCATACTTACATTATGGATAGCTGGCCTCATATCCTGCGCCGGTGTTATAGCGCGGACAACGATTTCAACTGACATGTCTGCATTTTTACCCCGCACAAATTCAGCAGCACAAATCGCGTTGACTGATCAGGTAAGCCGCGGCGCGGCGTCACATTTAGTACTTATAGACATATCCGGTGCGGCCCCAAATATTTTAGCCGCCGTAAGCCGCAATATGGCCGCACGCCTGCGACCACAGCGAGACTTTATCGATGTTCAAAACGGTGACAAACACTCCGCCGATGGCATTACAAACTACTTTGTTCACCATCGCTACCTCCTTGCGTCCAATGTAAACCCTGAGATGTTCACGGTGTCAGGTTTGCATACGGCGTTAGAGGGTGACATTTCGTTGTTAGGAACGGATATAGGCGGACTTGTACAATCTACTCTGGCCAGCGACCCCACGGGCGAGATGTTGACCCTAGCTGATCAGTTTCAAAAACCACCTAGTCCGCGTATCGTTGATGGCGTGTGGGTCTCACCAGATGCTAAAAATGCCTTGTTATTGGTGACCACGAGAGCCCCGGGATTTGACGTAGGCCAACAGCAGCATGCCCTGACGTTAATTCAAAACGCCTTCGCCAGCGCGAAAGCAAACACTCTCGCCGCGAGCAATGTTCAAATACGGGAGACAGGCCCTGGGGTGTTCGCTGTCGACATTCGAAATACAACCAAAACCGACGTAACAAGACTCTCGATCCTTGCAAGTGCGGGAGCCGTAACTTTATTGTTTTTTGCGTATCGCGCGCCACTCATGCTGGTCTTAGGGCTTCTGCCCGTCATCAGCGGCGCACTGGCTGCAACGGCTGCTGTGTCTCTGGTATTCGGGTTCGTTCACGGCGTGACGCTTGGCTTCGGAGTTACTTTGATTGGCGAATCACTCGACTACGCGATATATCTCTTCACGCAGACAGGCCGTAATGAAGAGGCAAAAGATACGTTGCGGCGCATATGGCCGATATTGTGGCTTGGTGCGATTATCTCCATTATTGGTTTCAGTGCGATGGTGTTTTCGAGTTTTGTCGGCTTCTCACAGCTCGGCCTTTTCTCGATTGTTGGTCTAAGCGTCGCCATATGCGTCACTCATTTTGTTTTGCCTGCATTGATACCGAAAGGTTTTGTTGCACGAGGCAGCACCGCGTTCGCAACGCCCATTGTCATGCTGATCAACCACAAATCGCGCCTCATCCCATTTACGGTTCTCATTGTACTTATCGCAAGCACCGCATTAATGCTGCACCGAGGCGGAATGTGGGATGGCAATCTACAAAATCTCAGCCCTGTGCCGCAGAATTTGCAAGTTTTGGACCAGATACTTAGGCACGACTTGCACGTACCAAATTCAAGGTATTTTGCGGTTTTTCAGGCCAATAGTGAGCAACATGCATTACAAGACAGTGAATCTATCGCACCAATTTTACAAGATCTTGTTGCAAAGGGCAGATTGACGAGTTTTGGGCTGCCGAGTTCGATACTACCGAGCGAGCGTGCCCAACTCACACGCCAAGCGTCACTACCTGATGCTGTCGTTTTACACAGGAATTTAGATCAAGCTCTGATCGGCCTACCTTTCCGACCAGAAACCTTCAGCCCGTTTTTTGCTGACGTGGCTCACACACGAAATTCGAAACTGATAACTCAATCTAGTTTGCCGAAACCATTATCGCTGGAAGTGCAGTCAATGTTGATGAAGGATCAAGACGGTTGGATCGTCTTAGCACCTTTGCTCACAGTCTCAGAGCCACGCAATATCTCTAGTACATTCTCAAATAGTCCAAAAGTCCATGTTGTATTGTTGGATTTGAACGTTGTCTCTGCAAATTTACTGAAAATATTCCAGCGCGACGCAACTACATTAGCCTGTGTCGGCTGTGGCTTTATCAGTGTTACATTAATCATAGGACTTCGATCTTTACGCAGGGCTGTACGTGTGGCTTTACCGTTGGCTTCCTCCGTGATCGTGACCGCCTCGCTGCTCATATTTAATGACGGAAAACTATCAATTTTTATGGTCGTTGGGTTTTTATTGATCGTTGCCGTGGGATCAAATTACTGCCTGTTTTTTGAGAGATTGCCCCAAATGCCGGAAGCGCGAGTGCGAGCCCTTGCCTCTGTTGTGCTTGCAAATTCATGCACAGTTTCAGCGTATGGTTTAATGTCGTTTTCACGAATTCCTGTGTTGCACGATATTGGCGCAACGGTTGCCATGGGCACCTTTTTAACGCTGCTATTTGGCGCCATCATAAGCACGCCGCGCAGGGAATTTTTATCATGATGTTAATAGAAAATAATAATGCCACAAAAATTTTGGTGAGGCATTTTGGCATAGGTAAATCTACTTTGAGGGCGTATCGATATTTTTGTCAAAAGCCCTCGAATGAAATGAAACAATGCGTTAGGGAAGGACGATCCAAGAGCGCCAAAGTCTACCATGTCTGAGGCGCAAATCCAAAAAGATGACGCGGTGTATGGGGAAATCTTTCCGTATTACGCCGAACTCTCGGCTTTAACCGAAATAAAAAAGAGGCCAGGTTATGGAGTGCCATTGCATAGCGGTATCGGAGGGCATTCGATTTTATATTTACACGGTGTTTGCCGAGACCGCGATGCCGGATACCCAGTGTTAAAACTATGCGATGTTGACGGCAATTCTAGCCAAGGCGTTGGCGTAAGTGTGAATGCCCATTTTCGTAATGCGAATTGGATTGCTACAGATGGGCCCGATTTTTTATGGCGCGGGGCATTGATGCCGGGGGAGAAGGTGGATATAGACTCATACAGACGAACA
>JAQNCU010000537.1 GCA_029077775.1 Acidocella sp.
TTCCGGCCCAGCCAGATCCTGCGTGAAGCGGTCGATCGGCCCACCAGCCCGTCACCGGCGGCACACTCGTGAGCAACGAGCCTGCCCACCACCTGCAGGCCGAAACCCCCACCCTGTCGGACGACGCCCGCAACCGCCCCCGCAAATCGGCGGAAGCCTACCGCACCATCAGCGAAGTCGCCGACGATCTGCACGTACCCCAACACGTGCTCCGCTTCTGGGAAACCAAGTTCCCCCGCATCAAACCGCTCAAGCGTGGCGGCGGCCGGCGCTACTACCGGCCGGATGATGTTGTGTTGCTCCGCCGTATCGCGGGTTTGCTTTATATACAAGGCTATACCATCAAAGGTGTACAGCGATTGCTCAAAGAAGGTGGCGGCGCGCTTCACGACGAAATTCCCCCAGCCTCCGATGAGGAGCGCGCGGCCGCCGCAGCAGAACGTGCCCAGACATCAGTCCACACAACACTAGCCACCTCGCGCGCCGACCTCCCCGAATTGCCGATGCAGCACGTGTCGCCGCAAACCGTGGCTGTGCCAACCGAGCAATCTTTCGCTCCGGACATCGAGGTTTTGCTGCTTCGCAGCAACAATCTCAATGGCATGCTGCGTTCAGCACTTCATGCAACGCTCGACGCGCTTGAACAACTACGCGCTCGCATGAACGCCTCAAAACCGATCGAATAAGACGCGTCGCGTTCGATTTTCTCAGACACCTCGGACGTTTGCTCTCGGCTGATCAACTTGCTATGTGCTGAGATGTCGGAGCGTAGCGCAGCCTGGTAGCGCATCAGTCTGGGGGACTGGGGGTCGTGGGTTCGAATCCCGCCGCTCCGACCACTCATTGCAACGCATTGTAGGCCGTCCTCCGGTTCAAGAGCGGGAAATTTCTGCTTTGAGGAGAACAATTAAAGGCACGATCCCGATCAGCTATAAAGCGCCTTCGCAAGCGGTTAAATAGTTCGAAAAAATACGCCCCTGGATATTCTCACCCATATTTTCCAAAAAAATTACCCAATGCACGCCCCAGTCAACGCCGCGACCTGCTCCCTTGCCACACCTGGCGCAAGTTCACGCAAGACAAATCCTCCCGGCGTAACGTCAATAACGGCAAGATTAGTATAGACACGCGTAACCGCCCGTAATGTGGTCAACGGATATGAGCACCGATCGACCAATTTTGGCGAACCATCCCGCGCGACATGCTCCATCAAAACCCATACCTGCCGGGCTCCGGCACCCAAATCCATCGCACCGCCAACCGCGGGCGCTTCGCCGGCGCGACCAGTGGACCAATTCGCAAGGTCACCAGCCGCGCTCACTTGATAGCCTCCCAGCACACATAAATCGAGATGACCACCACGGATAATCGCGAAACTATCCGCTTGTCCAACAATCGAGGCACCGGGCCGAAGCGTGACATGCTGTTTGCCCGCGTTAATCAACCAGGGGTTTTCAGTACCCTCGGCCGGTGCCGGGCCAACACCGATCAGTCCGTTTTCTGAGTGGAACATCACCTCACGGCCGAGCGGAACAAAGTTGGCGATCAGCGTCGGCAGGCCGATGCCCAGATTAACCGCCCAACCCTCTGATATATCCTGTG
>JAQNCU010000538.1 GCA_029077775.1 Acidocella sp.
CGACTGCGCGGCCGTCTGGATATTCTGGCCCAGATTGGCGCTATCAATCACCGCCATCTGCGCCATTGCATTTTGCATGGCACCCAGATCAAGCATCACTCCAGCGCTCAACATTACAGCCGCAAACAATGCTGGTTTCATGATATCCTCCTGTCAGTCTGTCAGTCCTTGGCCTCATGGTAGGAACGCAAAAATTCCGGCAGCCATTGCTCCGGGGCATCCCCCAGCCGCTGGCGCAGTTTTTCGGCAAAGCGCACTGTGTTGGCGCGACCTGAAAGGATGGCGACATAATCGCGCATCGCACCCAAATCGAATTCACAAATGACACTGGCTTTCTCGCGCTTGAGCAGGAACCGCCGCTTGCCCACCGCCATGTCTTCGCGCACGGCGCGATATTCACCTTCAGTACATTTGAGACCCTCGATGTAAACTGCCCGATCCGCCGTCGGCGACGGGAACATGATTTTGGTCTGGCATTGCGCTACAATCGAAGGCCCCAGCGGGCTTTCCAGAATATGCTCGGGCATCTGCAAGGCGAGGAATACCGCGCCATTGCTCTTGCGCACGGTCAGCAGCAGATTATCCACTACGGCTGAGAATTGCGGATTCTTGAGATAGAAGCGGAATTCATCGATGCTCAGCACCACGCGCCGTCCGTCGAGAATTTGCGTCACCCGGTAGAGCAGATAAGCCCCGGCGGGCGCGCAGACCTCGTCATGCTCCAGCAACTGCGTCATATCGACACCGGTGATCGCGCCATCGAGGCGGACATCGTCCCGCTCGCCATCAAACGCCCAGCCCAGCGCATTGCCTCGGCACCATTTCTCAAGCCGGGGGCCAAGCCCCATCGGGTCGGTATGACCGAGGAATTCCCGCAAGCCCGCGAGTGAGCGCAACTCCTCAGGCATGCTCAACTGCCGCGCGACGGCGCGCTCAAGGCGCTTTTCTTCATCGGGGCTGAGCCCGCCTTTGCCGTCGCTTTGCACCAGCGCGATCAACCAACCCCGTAGAAAATCCCGGTCCGCTTCGGTATCTTTGAGCCCGCGCAAAGGCGCCAGGCCGGACGCCTCACCGCGCCGCAATTCCAGATAGGTACCGCCCGTGGCGCGGACCAGTAATTCTCCGCCCCGATCCTTATCGAAAAATACCACAGACCCGGCGGGCCGTGGCGGCATACCCGCCGCGTCAGCGGGTGGCACCATCGCTTGCTCGAACATCGCCAGCAAAAACATCAACAGCGCGGTCTTGCCGGAGCCGATCGGCCCAAAGATAATCGTCATCGCCACATCGGCCACATGCGGCACATAATCATACGCTGTCCCGCCATTGTTGCGGAACCGCGCAATGGGCGCGCCCCAGTGGCCGCTTTCGTCACCAGCGGGGAAATTATCGAAACTCGAAAGCCCGGCGAAATTGCGCGAGTTGATCGCCCCTGGCCGCGTGCGCCATTCGAGATTGCCGGGCAGTTGCGACCAGAAGGCTGCCTCCAGCCCCAGCCGTTCCTCAGCAACCACCGCCCCGGCATCGGCCAGCCGCCCGCGCGCCAGTCCGGCCCGCTCCTCCACCTCGGCCAGTGAAT
>JAQNCU010000539.1 GCA_029077775.1 Acidocella sp.
GATCCGCCGATAAGCGCCGCCGCAGGTCGTCCCAGCCCTGAATCTCATGCACCGCCTCATAGGCGATCAGCTTATCGAGCACGGCAGCCGGGGTGTTCCAATCAATCCGGCGCAGCTCCAAAAACCCTCGGTTGAACCAGGAGGCCAGCAAATGCCGCAAATCGGCATCCAGCGGCGTCAATTCCGGGTGGCGTTTCAACAGCCCCAACACCTCCCGGCGCATCGCCACCAGCATCGCCGTCCCGCCGGGGGACATGTTCATCCGCCGCAAAATCTCCTGGCGCACGGGCTCCGCCGCATCGCCCAATATCGCCGCGTTCTGCGGCGTCGGCGCCGCCAGATAGCCCTGCGCCGCGGCCTTCAGCCGCAGCGGATCGGGGGCAAAATTCGCCGCCAAATATTGGTAAAACGATAACAAATCCCGGGCATCCAACCCCCGCAGCACATCGTGCAGCTCACGCGCCACCGCCGCACCCGAGGCCTCGCCCCGCCCCGAGATCAGCGCCTCCGCGAGCAGCCGCGCCCGCTCCCCCGGCTTTATCGAGCGCGCGGGCAGCGCCGCGAATTTGCGCCCCCGATCCGCTATGGAGGACCAAACGCGGTTAACCCCCAGCCGCTCAATCCAGGAGCGCGCGAACACCGCCACGGGCTCATGCCGGGCGGGCTGAACATGCTGACCATGCTGACCATGTGGATCTGTGGCATTCATCATCTTCACGCCTTCTGTGGCCAAACCCTGAGCAATCTAACGCCCTGTTCATGTTACGCCTCCCCGTGCACCGGAGCAACCGATAATGCTATGGTCATCACCGGAGGAATGGGGATGCTCGCCAAGCTGGAATATCTGATCGCACTCTCATCTGAGAAAAATTTCGGCCGCGCGGCGGAGCTTTGTGGCGTCGCCCAACCCAGTTTTTCCGCGGCCATCCGCGCGCTCGAAGATACTCTGGGCGTCCCGCTGGTCATCCGCAGCTCCCGCTTTCAGGGCTTCACGCCCGAAGGCGAGATCGTGCTGGACTGGGCCCGGCGCATCACCGGTAACGTGACCGCCATGCGTGACAACGTCGCCCAGCTTCGCCACGGGCTTACCGGCATCCTGCGTATCGCCGCCATTCCCACCGCACTCGCCACCCTGGCGGCCCTCACCACCCCCTTCCGCGACCGCCACCCGAATGTCCGCTTCCAGCTGCTCTCCTGCACATCGGCTGAGGTTCTGGCGCGCCTGCACGACAATAAAATCGAGGCCGGGATCACCTATATCGACAACGAACCCATCGGCCGCGCCCGCTCCATTCCCTTATACGAGGAACGCTACCGGCTGCTCACCGCCCCCGATGCCCCGCTCGGCGACCGTGCCCGTGTCACCTGGGCTGAGCTTGCCGCCATCCCGCTCTGCCAACTCACCCCGGACATGCAGAACCGCCGCATCATCGACCGTCTGCTCCGCCAAAGCGGCACGGTCGCCGCACCCATGCTCGAATCCAATTCGATGATGGTGCTGGTCAGCCACGTGCACACCGGCCGTTGGTCCTGTGTCATGCCCGAACGCCTGGCAGATCTGTTCGG
>JAQNCU010000121.1 GCA_029077775.1 Acidocella sp.
GGCGGCGCTGGCGCGGCTGGCGGGGGATCCGGCGCTGCGGCAGCGGCTGGGCGGTTGCGGCCAGGCGTTTGTGAGCGCCCATTTCACGGTGGAAAACATGGTGGCCGGCCAATACGCCGTGTACCAGAGACTGGCCGCGGAACGCGGCCTGCGCGTATGAGCTTTCCGGGCAATTTTTATCTGGCCGCGTTTGCCGGGTCGCTGATGGCGACGCTGCTGACCATGCCGCTGTGGCGGCGCTGGTGCCGGCGGGCCGGGCTGCTGGACGATCCGGGCGGGCGCAAGGAGCATGACCAGCCGGTGCCGCTGGCGGGCGGCTTTGCGGTGCTGACCGGCATTCTCCTGCCGGTGGCGGCGGGGGCGGTGGCATTGAAGCTGGGCCGGGTGACCCTGGCCTCGGCCGGGCTGGTGGTGCATGGGCTGGACCGGCGCGGGTTGGAACTGCTGGTGCTGGGTCTGGGCGCGGTGGCGATCACGCTGCTGGGCTGGCTGGATGACCGGCGCGAACTCAGCGCGCGCGCCAAGTTCGCGGGCCAGCTGGCGGTGGCGCTGGCCGTGGCCGCGGCCTGCAAGCGCGTCACGCTGTTTGTCCACAGCGATGTGTTCAGCTACGCCGTCACCGTGGCGTGGCTCCTCACCGTGATCAACGCGTTCAACTTCATGGATAACATGAACGGGCTGTGCGGCGGGGTGGGGGTGATCGGGGCGGCCTGGCTGGCGGCCATCGCGGCGCGGAACGGCGAATATCTGGTGGCGTTGACCGGTTGTCTGGTGGCGGGCGCGTTGCTGGGGTTGCTGTGTATCAAGCCGCAATACGCGCTGTTGCTGCCTGTGGTGGTGCTGGCTGTGGTGGTGCAAGCGGGGCGGCAGTGGCGGGTGATGGCGGCGGCGTTGTGCGTTGTGGCGGTCATGCTTGGGCTGTCCGTCTGGCTGGGCGGGGTGGCCACGTGGCTGGCCTATTTGGGGCCGGGCCATGTGGCGATGCAAAGGCTGATGGACCAGCCCTTTGGTCCCGACCCGCAGGCCCAGTCGATTTCAATCTTTTGGCTTTTGCGCAGCCTCGGGGTAACCATCACGGGTGCCTATGCCGGGCAGGCCATCGCGGCGTTGCTGGCCGCCGGTGCCTGCGCGTGGCAATGGTCGCGCCCCGCCGATGATCCGGCCTTGCGGGTGTGCCTGACGGTGTTGCTCGGGTATTTCGTGACACCCTATGGCTATATCGACGACCTCACCGCTTATGGGCTGGTGGTGGCAATGCTGGCAGTGCAAGCTGGCCCCTGGGTGCGTGCCGCACTCGCCTGGGCCTGGGTGTTGCCGGATTATGCGGCGCGATTTTCCACGCAACACGGGGTTCTGGTTACGCCGGTTCTGGTGCTTAGCGTGCTGGCCCTGGCATTTTATGCCTTTTTCAGCAGGAACAAGCCTTGTTCGCCGAATAAATTGGCCAGCGCAGGAAAGCGCCGCCAGGGCGCGCGGGCACCGTCTTCATCGGCGGCGAGCCAGTCTTCCACCACATAGCCCTCAGCCGCGCAGAGCCGGAAAAAATCCTGGATCGTGCAAGGGTGGATGTTCGGGGTTTCGTACCACATCCGGCTCCAGGTCTTGGTCATCGGCATTCTGCCGTTCAGCAGTAATTGCAGACGCAGGGTCCAGTGGCCGAAATTGGGAAAGCTGACGATGGCATGGGTGCCGATGCGCAGCATCTGGCGCAGCACCTCACGCGGGCGTTCCACGGCCTGCAGGGTGCGCGAGAGCACCACGTAATCGAACGCGCCGTCGGGGTAGGTGGCAAGGTCGGTATCGGCATCCCCCTGCATCACGGGCAGACCATGGGATACAGCCTGGGTCACGGCGTCCATCTCAAGCTCCAGCCCGCGCGCGTCGCAGCCGAGATTGCGAAACAGATGCTCGATCAACGTGCCATCCGAGCAGCCGATATCCAGCACGCGGGCGTGCGGTTTGACCATGCCGGCGATGAGGGCGAGATCGACGCGCATGGATTTGCTCATCGATTGCTCATAGCCCGGCATGTTCCGCGCAGCCGGCGATAAAACCGGCCAGCGTGCGGTGGAAATCCGGTTCGTCGAGCAAAAACGCGTCATGGCCCTTGTCTGATTTGACCTCGACGAACGAGACATTGGCGGCCACCGCATTCAGCGCCCAGGCGATGGCACGCGATTGCGCGGTGGGGAATAGCCAGTCCGATGAAAATGACACCAGCAAGAAGCGCGTTTTGCTGCCCGCGAAGGCCCCCGCGAGCCCGGTTTCGTGCGGGGCGGCAAGGTCGAACAAATCCATCGCGCGGGTCATGGTGAGGTAGGAATTGGCATCGAACCGGCGCACAAAGGAGGAGCCCTGATATTGCAGATAGCTCTCAACCTCGAACCGGTCGCCGAGTTCAGACAGGGTGGCGGCGTCTTGCAGCTTGCGGCCGAATTTACGGGTGAGTGCGGCCTCAGAGACGTAAGTGATATGCGCGGTCATACGCGCCACCGCGAGGCCACGTTCCGGGGTCACGCCCTTGGCCCAATAACGCCCATTATGGAAAGCTGGGTCGGCGGCGATGGCCTGACGGCCGATCTCATGAAAGGCGATGTTCTGCGCCGAATGATAGGCGCAGGCGGCCACCGGCACGGCGGCGAAGACGTGGTCAGGGTACATCGCCGCCCAGGCCAGGGTTTGCATCC
The DNA here is from genome assembly GCA_029077775.1 of Acidocella sp. Classification (GTDB taxonomy): domain Bacteria; phylum Pseudomonadota; class Alphaproteobacteria; order Acetobacterales; family Acetobacteraceae; genus Acidocella. The sequence goes on from JAQNCU010000121.1 coordinate 2,688, forward strand.
CGCCCATCGAGCCGCCGACCACCGCGAACAGGCGCGAGATGCCGAGATGGTCGATGAGGCGTTTTTGCGCGCGCACCATGTCGTTGATGGTGACCGGCGGAAAATCTGTGCCCCAGGGCTCGTCGGGCCGATCATCGTGCGGACTGCGCGGCCCGGTGGTGCCCATGCACCCGCCCAGCACATTGGCGCAGATGACCGCGAATTTATCGGTATCGACCGGCTGTCCGGGCCCGACGACGCGGTCCCACCAGCCGGGTTTGCCGGTCTCGGGGTTGGTCTCGGCCACGTATTGGTCGCCGGTTAATGCGTGGCAGACCAGAATGGCGTTGGACCGTGCGGCGTTTAGCAGTCCGTAGACCCGATAGGCAATGGTGAGGCTGCGCAGGCGGCGGCCGCAATCAAGCGCCAGCCCGTCGGGGAAATCGATGCTCTCATGCAGGGTTTCGGGAAAGGGCTGATCCATCGCAGGGCCGCATATGCGGCTTTGCCGGGGGCGGTGCAATCCCCGATGCGCCAGCCCCTATATGCGGGCGTTTGTCATGGTGCCGTGCTTGGCGGCGCTGGTGCAATTGGCTATCACTGCGCTGATGGATGATCAGCCCACCCCGCTTAGCAGTCTTGGCCAGTTGCGGGCACAGATCGACGCCATCGACGACCAGATCCATGATTTGTTGATGCGCCGCGCGCTGGTGGTCGAGGAAGTGGCCCATGACGCCGGCAAAGGTGGGACAAAAATCCGGCCTGGGCGAGAGGCGCGGATTTTGCGCCGGTTGCTGGGCCGCCATGCGGGTTCACTGCCCGCGCAGGCGATCACGCGGTTCTGGCGGGAGATGTTCGCCGCGGCATTGATCATCGAGGGCGGGCAGACCATCGCGGTCTCCGATGGTGAGGGCGGGGCCGACCGGCTGGCGCTGGCACGCGAGCATTTCGGGCCGCTGACGCCGATGCGCCGCCACCACAACCCGGCGCAAACCCTGGCCGATGTGGCGCGGGAGAGCGCGCAGGTGGCGGTGTTGCCCGAACCCGGCGAGGATGATGAGAGCGAAGGTGGCTGGTGGACGGCCCTGACCGCGACCGGCGCGCGGCGGCTGCACGTGATCGCGAAAATTCCGTTCTGGACACGCCGGGCCGAGGGCTCGCCGCAGGGTTCGGCGCTGGTTGTGGCGGGCATCCGCCCGGATGCGAGCGGCGCTGATAAAACCCTCGTGGTGCTGGAGCTTAAGGGAGACACCTCGCGCACCCGCGTGATCACATTGCTGAAAGATGCCGGGTTCACGCCGGGGCAGATCTGGATGCGGCGGGTACCGGGCGATCTTGCGGTGCATGCGCTGGTGGAGCTGGATGGGTTTCTCGAAGAGGACGATCCGCGGCTTGGCGCGATTTCGGGGCAGGGTGGGCGGCCCGTGGTGATTGGCAGTTTCGCGGTGCCCTTGGGCGAGGGGGTATGAGCGGGCCGATCGCGCGGCCCGAGGTGTTCGCGGTCGCCCCCTATGTCGGCGGCGAATCGGTGTTGCCCGGGGTGGCGCGGGTGGTGAAATTGTCATCGAATGAGGGCGCGTTCGGCGCGCCGCCCGCCGCGCGCGAAGCCCTGGCCCAAGCGGCGGCGAACCTGCATCGTTATCCCGATGGCGGCATGGCGCGGCTGCGCGGTTCCATCGGCGCGGCATTCGGGCTCGATGCCGCGCGGATTGTCTGCGGCAATGGCTCGGATGAGCTAATATCGCTGTTGATCCAAGCCTATGGCGGCTCGGGGACCGAACTGATCATGAGCGCGCATGGCTTCGCGATTTATGAGATCGCCGGCAAGCTCGCGGGCTGCGTGGTGCACAAGGCGCCGGAGCCAGAATTGATCGCCGATGTCGATAACGTTCTGGCGCTGGTGAATGATGCCACGCGGATGGTGTTCATCGCCAACCCGAACAACCCCACGGGCGCGCTGCTGGGGGCGGATGAAATGGCGCGGCTGCGCGCGAACCTACCCGCGCATGTGCTGCTGGTGGTCGATGCCGCCTATGCCGAATATGTCGAGCGCGCGGATTACGATGCCGGTGTCGGGTTGGTCGATGCCGGGGACAACACGGTCATGACGCGCACCTTTTCGAAGATTTTCGGGCTGGGTGGCGCGCGGCTGGGCTGGGCCTATGCGCCGCCTGCCATTGTGGATGTGCTGAACCGGATGCGCCCGCCTTTTAACGTGAATGCAGGCGCCGCGCTGGCGGCGGAGGCGGCCTTGGCGGCCCCTGGCTGGATTGAACAGGGGCGCGCGCACAACACCCAGGCGCGGGCGCTTCTGGCTCAGCGGCTGATACAAAGCGGGCTCGTGGTTCATCCGTCCGAGGCGAATTTTTTACTGGTGGATTTTGGCGCGCCATCCCGCGCGCAGGCAGCGGATGCGTTTTTGCGGGGGCAGGGGATTATTGTGCGGAATGTAACATCATACGGCTTGCCGAGCTGCCTGCGGATTACGATTGGCACCGATGAGGAATGCGGTCTTGTGGCGCAGGCGTTAAGCGAGTTTGTGCATGGCTGAGGCTTTGTTCAGGCGGCTTGCGATCATCGGGATTGGGCTGATCGGCAGCTCGGTGGCGCGCGGCGCGCGGGAATATGGCGGGATCGCGGAATGCCTCGTGATCTGCGATGCCGATTTGGATGTGCTCGCCCGGGCGCAAGCTTTGGGCCTGGGCGATGAGTACGAGGCCGATCCCGCGCGGGCGGTGGCGGGTGCCGATTGTGTGATGCTCTGCGCGCCGGTGGGTGCTTATACCGCGCTGGCGGCGGCCATCGGGCCGCATCTGGCGGCCGGCGCGATCCTCACGGATGTCGGCTCGACCAAGCAATCGGTGCTGCGCGATGTCGGGCCGTTGGTGCCGCCAACGGTCAGCTTCGTGCCGGGTCACCCGATCGCGGGGACCGAGTTTTCCGGCCCGGATGCCGGGCTCGCGGATTTGTTCCGGGGCCGGTGGTGCCTGTTGACGCCGCCACCGGGGACTGACGAGGCGGCGGTGCGGCGTATCCGCGCCCTTTGGGGCATTCTGGGCGCGCAGACGGCGGTGATGGATGCGCCGCATCATGACCGGGTATGCGCGATTGTAAGCCATTTGCCGCATCTGATCGCTTTTACCATTTGCGGCACGGCGGATGATCTGGCCGATGAGACCCGCCAGGAGGTTCTCCAATTCGCGGCCTCGGGGTTCCGGGATTTTACGCGCATCGCCTCGTCCGACCCGGTGATGTGGCGCGATATTTTTTTGAACAACAAGGAGGCGCTGCTGGAAATGCTCGCCCGGTTCTCAGAGGATGCGCAGGCCATGGCGCGCGCGGTGCGCTGGGGCGATGCCGCATATATCGAGGATAAGATCGTGCGCAGCCGCAAGATCAGGAAGAGCCTGATCGATTTGAAACAGGCCTGAGGAGGGGCGTGAGACCATGATCGTCGATATGCGGATTTATACCTGTGTGCCGGGCAAAATGGCGGCGTGGCTGGCGCTGTACGAGGCTGAAGCGTGGCCGTTGCAGAAGCAATATCTGGGCAATTGCCTGGGTTGGTACACCAGCATCGAGGGGCGGCTGCATAATGTCGTGCATCTCTGGGGCTATGAGAGCCAGGCCGACCGTGAGACGCGGCGCAATGCGATGTATCGCGACCCGGCGTGGCAGGCATTTATCGCGAAATCAGCCGAATTGGGGGCCTTCATCGCCCAGGAGAACAGCATTCTGGCGCCGGTTGCGTTCGCCCAGGCGACATGACGCAGAGCACGGCCATTATCATCGCGGCGGGGCGCGGCACGCGGATGAAATCCGCTTTGCCCAAGGCCGCGCATAAAATCGGCGGACGGGCGATGTTGCGGCATCTGGTCATGGCGGCTGAAGCCGTGTTCGACCGGATTGTTGTGGTGGTCGGCCCGGATATGCCGGCTTTGACCGACATGGCGGCACCCCATGCGGTGGTTGTGCAGGCTGAGCGGCTGGGCACCGCCCATGCGGCGGCGCAGGCCAAGGCAGCGTTCGGTGACGGGATTGTGGCGGTGTTCTATGCCGATAACCCGCTGGTTTCAGCCACCACCATGCGCATGTTGTTGGTCCGTCTGGCGGCGGGGGATGCCGGGCTCGTGTTGCTCGGCATGCAGCCGCCGGAACCCGGGCGTTATGGCCGCCTGATAACCGATGGCGGGTACGTGACCCGGATCGTGGAATATGCCGAGGCCGACGAGGCAGAGCGGGCGCTTGGCTTCTGTAATGCCGGAGGGCTTGCGGCTGGCGCGGCGCAGATGCGCGGCTGGCTGGCGCAGGTGCGCCCGGATAATGCCAAGGGTGAATATTATCTGACCGATATCGTGGCCATCGCCCGGGCTCAGGGGGTGAAGGTGGCAGCGGTGACAGCACCGTATGAGGAATGCCTCGGTGTGAATTCCCGCGCCGAACTGGCGTTGGCGGAGCAAAGTTTTCAGCGCCGGGCGCGTGCGGCGGCCATCGAGGCGGGGGTGGCGATGATCGCCCCGGAGACCGTGTTTTTTTCAGCCGATACGCAACTGGCGGAAGATGCGACAGTGGGGCCCTATGTGGTGTTTGGGCCCGGTGTGCGGGTGGCGGCGGGTGCTGAGATCAAGGCGTTCTCGCATCTGGAGGGCTGCGTGGTCGGCCCTGGCGCGTTGGTCGGGCCCTATGCGCGGCTGCGCCCCGGGGCGGCTTTGGGCGCGGGCGCGCATGTTGGGAATTTCGTTGAGATCAAGGCATCCAGCCTGGGTGCCGGGGCGAAGGTGAACCATTTGAGCTATATCGGCGATGCCGAGATCGGTGCGGCCACGAATATCGGGGCGGGCACCATAACGTGTAATTACGACGGCACCGCCAAGCACCGCACCGAGATTGGGGCGCGGGCTTTTATTGGCTCTAACACCGCTTTGGTGGCGCCGGTCAGTGTGGGCGATGACGCGTTGGTGGCGGCGGGGTCGGTGATTACCGAGGATGTGCCAGGCGGGCGGCTGGCCATTGGGCGCGGGCGGCAGGTGATTAAGGATAAAAAATCAACCGGCTAATACCAATCCGCGAAGACAGTGACACATCCAAGTAAGCAGCCGCTTTTTTGAAAAAAAGCGGCGCAAAAAACTTTTATTATGCCGGTGCCGGGCTTCTGGAACCCCAATGGCCCAGATTAATAAGGTTTTTTTGCTTCTT
>JAQNCU010000540.1 GCA_029077775.1 Acidocella sp.
CCATTTGCGCCGGCCGGCCGATATCGCCGCCTGCACCGCATTGCAGGATCAGCTGCTCGACGCGGCTTACGCGATGCTCGCACCAGGCGGCACGCTGGTTTACGCCGTTTGCTCACTGCAAGACGACGAGGGGTTCGCCCGCGCTGCGGCGGCAATCGCCCGTCTGGGTCTGGTGCGCGCGCCGCTTACCGCGGCCGAGTTGCCCAACCTGCCGGAGGCGATCACTTCAGGCGGCGACTTGCGCACGCATCCCGGCCTATGGCCGGAGCATGGCGGAATGGACGGTTTTTTCGCGTGCAGGCTGATCAAGCCCGTACCACCTTCATAACATCAAGCCGACAAACAATCGTCGAGAATTTGGACAGGTTCTACGCCATTCTGGATGAATTTTATCTCAAAAAACATTTTATATCCAAAATAATTTTACTTTTTGTTTGATTATTATCGTAACAAGACATTTCTATCGAGTAATCTGTATAAAACTTGCGATTTTCGGCCGAATTAGCGCCCTAACGCGATAACAAACACTGGCTTTCTTGGCACATCATGGCTATGTAGGGCGTCATGTCAGTTAAGAAACAAGTCACCACAGACTCAGTTGGTCAACGCATTCGGGCTCTCCGTCTTGCGAACAACTTCACGCAGGACGAGTTCGCGACACAACTCGGCGTGTCACGCTCCGCGATCGCCCAGTGGGAAACCGACCGCGCAGGACAAATCCGTGAAAATCTTGAGCGTATTTCAAAGGTTCTTGGCACATCACTCGCCTATCTGGTGTCCGGCGAGACCGGCTCGCTTCAGGGCGACGAGCTGGCCTTGATGCGCCTTTACCGCGCCTGCGCTCCCGAAGATCGGCAAATCCTGATCCGCACCGCGAAACGCCTCGCCCGCAGCTGATCAAATCTGTAGCGGCAAAACCGTCCCACATCGCGGTCCGCGTCGCCGGTAATGTCCGTTGTCTGCAACGAAGGTCTGTATACCGGTCATGCCGTCTTGCGGATATCGTCGGCCTCGTGTTCCGACCGCCACCAATCGGTGTCCGGCGCCAAAAACGCTAACAAACACACTGTTAGATTGTGCTCAGTCTCGTTACGCAATTTAAGCGCGTAAATTACCGCCCTCAGCCATGACTTGCAAGCTTCTCCAGCTCGCGCATCACCGCATCACCCATCGTCCGCGTGCCAATCCGCGCCGTCCCGGGCTGCATGATGTCAGCAGTACGCATGCCGCTCGCCAGCACCGAAGCCACCGCCTGCTCAATCAGCGCACCGTCTTCCTGCATGTCGAACGAATACCGCAGCAGCATCGCCAGGCTTAAAATCTGCGCCAGCGGATTAGCCAGCCCCTTGCCTGCAATATCCGGCGCCGAACCATGGATCGGCTCATACAGCGCATGACGGCGCCCGCTTGCGTCCGGCGCCCCCAATGTCGCCGACGGCAGCATGCCCAACGAACCCGTCAGCATCGAGGCCAGATCCGACAGTAAATCCCCGAACAGATTACTGGTCACGATCACATCAAACTGGCGCGGATTCTTTGCCAACTGCATCGCGCAATTGTCCGC
>JAQNCU010000541.1 GCA_029077775.1 Acidocella sp.
TCGTGACCGTTGAGCGTAAGCCACTGATGAAGATCTTCCGGAACTACCAAGTCATGCATCATCACGTCTGCCAAGTTTTTCCATTTTAGTCCCTGCCGAAGTCGGTCACACCCTACGACCGACCAGCCATCAAGACTGTAGGCTCTAGCGACAGTAGACCCCACAAAACCAGCGGCCCCCGTGATCAATACAAGTTTTAAAGTCACAGTATCCACCTGCCTCCGAATAATTGCTCAATGTCGATTTCGATCCAAAAATGCTATAATAAATTGTCTTGAAATTATCAATCTAGAGAAGTTTTGTCATAAAAAAACATTAAGTTTAATATATTGAAGATTATTTCGTGCCTATCCGGTTAAGGCATACACCCACTACATATAGGGTGTCGCCACTCTCCCGAATAAAGCGCAGCGAATGTCGGCGCGGGGACTTCGCCGGCGATCCCAAGCAACGAGCGGAAGGCGTTGAAGGGATAAAAGCGCCGATTGAAGCGGAAGGTGAACTCGTTGAGGTAGGCTTGCAGGTGCTTTGCGCTGACGCCGTGGTGAGTGCCGCCGAGCCAGGTCTTCAGGTTCGAGAAGACGAGATGGATGATGGGGAGAAATTCTTCGGTGACCTCTGGATCGCCGCATTCGGCGATGGCGTGGTGGTCGTAGCCTCGCTTCCGCAGGCTGGCATAGCCACTCCAATCGTCCGTAACCGTGAGCGTTCCCGGCTCAACGGCGCCTTCGACAAATCCGCAGAGCGACTCGGCGCTCCGGTCGGGCGCGACAGCGAGCCGGACACGCCCGGCGTAGCGTCCGTCCTTTCGCGTGTCCTGTGCGGTTCCGGGTTTACGATGGCGAACCTCGACGGCGCAGGCGACCAGGACTTTGTGGTGGACGCCCCGGCCCTCGCCACGCGTCCGTCCGCCGACCCATGTCTCGTCCACTTCGACATGTTGGCCGCACTGACCACCGATCCTGTCCCGGTTGGGCCGCACCATGGCCGCGCGGAGCTTGTGGAGGATGCCAAAGGCGGTCTCGTAGCGCGAGAGCCCAAGTTGGCGTTGAAACTGCACGGCGGACATGCCGGTCGTCTGGCTGGCCACGAGGTAAGCGGCCCAGAACCATATGCTCAGCGGCGTGTGGCTGCGCTCCATGACTGTCCCGGCCGTCAAGCCCGTCTGGCGGCGACATTGGCGGCAGGTCAGGATGCCCGGCCGCGTGGCTATGCGGAAGGGTTCGCCGACTTCCCGGCAATGGGGGCAGGTGAAACCCTCGGCCCATCTGGCCTTTTCAAGATAGCCGGCACAGGCCGCGTCGTGCGGAAAGAGCCGCTGGAACTCGGGGAGGGATTTCGGAAACGCAAGCTCGGCGCGGTCGAGAATGTCCATCGCTACAGACCCTCACCCGCCTGACACTAGCCTCAAATCTACCCCTAGTGGGTGTATGCGTCAACCGGATAGGCACGCTTCATCCGAACGCTCTACAGTTTCAAAAAGGTCTGATCCAATACAATTTCAAAAAGGTCTGATCCAATACAATTACCTTTCGGACGCAGAGGGCGCCATCA
>JAQNCU010000122.1 GCA_029077775.1 Acidocella sp.
GCCGCGTGCAACAGCGCCTTGCTCGGCACGCAGCCATAATTCAGGCATTCGCCGCCCATCGCCCCGCGCTCGATCAGCGCCACCTTCAGGCCCAGCCGCGCCGTGCCATAGGCCACCGACAATCCCGCCGCCCCGGCCCCGATCACCGCGACGTCGAACGGCACGCTCATCCCCGCCCGGTTGCCCGCGCGTCCGCGCGGCCCTGCCATTGCCGCCATATCACGGGCATCAACGCCAAGGCGGCCAACGCCAGCAACGGCCATAAAATATCGGGCGCCAGCAGCATCCGTGGGTTCGGCGCGCGCCCTTGCGCCAGAGTCTTGCCCAGCCCCGCCCCCACCGCGTTCAACACAAAACTCGTCGGCAACATGCCCAGCACGGTCGCTGCGGCATAGGTGCCAAGCCGCATGCCGATCAATGCCGGGGCGAGGTTGACGAGCCAGAACGGAAACACAGGCAGCAGACGCATGGCCAGCAGACAGGCGAACCCGTCACGCACCAATCCGGGCTGCAATTTCGCGATCTGCCGTCCAAACCGCGCGGTCAAGAATGGTGCGAGCAGGCCGCGTGCCAATAAAAACAACGCGATCGCCCCCAGGCTCGCCCCCAGCACTGTCACCACGCCGCCCAACACCGTGCCGAACAACAACCCGCTCAACAGGCTCAGCCATAGCCCGACCGGCAGTGAGAGCGCGACCGCCACCAGATAAATCCCGATAAATGTAAACGGCGCCGCCACCGGATGGCGCGCCACCATCGCCGCCCATAGTGCCGCGTGCGCCACCAGAGACGGCCAGAACAAAACCTGTACAGCCCCGCTGTGCCACGCCACCGCGCATAATGAGAAGATCAAGGCCAACCCGGCCAGCCTCAACCCCGTCTTCCATCGCGGCATCGCAAAATACGTCATCATGCGGGACATAACGGTTCCCATCCGCTCTGTCCTTGCAAAGTCTCGTGATCGCCGCAACCAGCGCGCATTGACGGCAAGGCCCGGCCTTGCCTATACCCCGTGCATCCTGCGCTGAACCGGGGACGGTCCGGCCTCGTCTTGTTGTTTTGTCGATTTTCTACCGGAGTGCATCACGTGAAACGGACCTATCAACCCTCCAAACTCGTCCGTAAGCGCCGGCATGGTTTTCGCGCCCGCATGGCGACAGTCGGTGGCCGTAAGGTCATCGCCAACCGTCGTGCCAAGGGCCGCGCCAAGCTGTCGGCCTGACGCTTCATCCGTCACGCGCCGCGTCCGGGCCCGGCATGGCCATTCTTACCCCCCCGGAGACCCTGAAGCGCCGGGCAAATTTTTTGCGTGTGGCCGCTACCGCCCAGAAATTCGCAAGGCCGGGCTTTGTCATGCAATTCACCCGCAGCACCAACTCGGCACCGGTCAAGGTCGGGTATACCGCGACCAGAAAACTCGGCGGCGCGGTGACACGCAACCGCGCCAAACGCCGCCTGCGGGAGGCCGCGCGCCTGACCCTGGCCGGGCAAGACCTCGCTGGAATCGAACTTGTGCTCATTTGCCGCCAGGACACCGCAACGGTCGACTTCAGCCAACTCTGCGCCAGCCTTGATTCCACATTGCGCGCCGCACGGCGCCATAATTCCACGTCATGAACCCACTCGCGCGCGCGCTTTGTCTTGCCATCCGCGCCTACCAACTCATTCTCAGGCCCGTCATCGGCGCCAATTGCCGCTTTGCCCCCTCCTGCAGCGCCTACGCGCATGAGGCGATCTGCACCCATGGCGTCATCCATGGTACGCAGCTTGCCAGCCGCCGTATCTTGCGCTGCCACCCCTGGAACCCGGGCGGCTTCGACCCCGTGCCCACCATTAAGGAACGCTGAACCCAATGGACCAGAAGCGCCTGCTGCTCGCCATCGCCCTATCACTCGGCATCATGCTGGTGTTCCAATTCGGGTTCGAGACATACCTGCCCCATCCGGCCCCTCCGGCGCAAATCACCGCGCAGACATCTCCGGCATCGTCCGATGACGCCCTCAACCCCAATGCGGGTGCGCCAAGTGCGGCGCAGATCGCCCCGGTCATCGGCCCCGTGCTCCCGGTCGATGGCCCCAAACTCTCGGGCAGCATCACTTTAACCGGCGCGATCTTCGATAATGTCGTGCTGAAGGATTATCACGACACCGTCGCGCCGGATTCGCCCCTGGTGCAGATCATGGGCCGCATCGGCGGCAAATACCCATCTTACGCGCAATTCGGCTGGACCGCGCAGGGCGGCATCCCGGTGCCAACCAACGCCACGCTGTGGGCCGCCTCAGCCCCGCGCCTCACCCCGCAAACCCCGGTCACTCTGTCATGGGATAACGGCCACGGCGTCACGTTTGAATTGCTGTTGGCCCTTGATGATCATTACATGTTCACCATCCAGCAGGCCGTGATCAACCATACCGGCGCGCCCATAAGCATTTTCCCCTGGTCGCGCGTGGTCCGGGATTATCAGCCTGTCGGGCCCACCTCATATATCCTGTATGAAGGCCCGCTCGGCGTGTTCAACCACACGCTGAACCAGATCAGCTATAAAACCATCAAATCGGACGGCACTGCCGCCCCAGGTGGCCAGGCCTTCACCGAGACCAGCCCCGGCGGCTGGATCGGCATCACAGATAAATACTGGCTGACGGCACTCGCCCCCGACCAGGCGGCCAGCCTCACGGGCTCGATGACCTATGGCAAGGTGACCGATGGCGATGGCAACGCCTATCAAACCTCATTCATCACCGCCAAACCGCTCATCATCGCCCCCGGTGCCACGGGCTCGTTCCAGACGCATCTGTTCACCGGCGCCAAGGTGGTGAAGCTGCTCGATGCCTACCAGACTGAATACGGCATCCCGGATTTTTACAAATCCATCGATTTCGGGCATCTCTATTTCATCACCAAGCCGATTTTTTTCGCGCTTGATTACCTCAATGCCCTGCTCGGCAATTTCGGCCTCGCCATCATGGTCTTCACCGTCGGCATGAAATTGCTGTTTTTCCCGCTCGCCAGCTATTCCTACCGCTCGATGGGCAAAATGAAGCTGGTGCAGCCGAAAATCAAAGCCCTGCGCGAGCAATTCAAGGACGACAACACCAAGCTGCAACAGGCGACCATGGCCTTGTACAAGGCCGAGAAGATCAACCCCGCCTCCGGCTGCCTGCCGATGCTGGTGCAAATCCCGGTGTTCTTTTCACTGTATAAAGTCATCTTCATCACCATCGAGATGCGTCAGGCCCCATTTTACGGCTGGATCAAGGATCTTTCGGTCCCCGATCCCACCAATTTGTTCAATTTGTTCGGGCTGATCCCCTACGATCCCACCCAGCTCTCGCCCTTGCTGCATCTCGGCGCGCTGCCGATCATCATGGGTATCACCATGTTCCTGCAACAACGCATGAACCCCGCCCCGCCAGACCCGGTGCAGGCGCGCATGTTCCAGTTCATGCCGATCATCTTCACTTTCGTGCTGGCGCGCTCGCCAGCCGGGCTCGTGCTATACTGGGCCTGGAACAATCTTCTCTCAGTAGGACAACAATGGCTGATCATGCGCCAGACCAGGCAGGCGGGGCTGCGGAGCCTGGTGAAGACCTAAAATTCGCCGATACCGGCCCCAACGCGGACCAGCTTGAAGCGGGGCGAAAACTCTTTGCCTCGCCGGTCGAATTCTTCTACGCCGCCCAGGCCCTCGAACATCTGCCCGTACCCCAAGGGCTGGAGGTCGCATTCGCGGGCCGCTCGAATGTCGGCAAATCCTCGCTGCTGAACGCGCTCACCGGGCGCAAGGCGCTGGCCCGTGTCTCGCACCAGCCCGGCCGCACCCGCCAGCTCAATTTTTTCCAGGCCGAGGCAGCACCCATCATTCTGGTGGACATGCCCGGCTATGGCTACGCCGAAGCCCCAAAAGCCGTAAAACGCGACTGGCAGGGCCTGATGCTCGACTATCTGCGCGGCCGTCCGAATTTGCGCCGGGTGTTCCTGCTCCTCGATGCGCGGGTCGAACTCAAAGCCTCCGACGAGGTCGTGATGGAATTGCTCGACCAATCCGCCGTCGCCTACCAGCTCATTCTTACCAAGGCCGACTCGGTCAAACCCGCCGCAATGGCGCGCAAACAGGCTGAAATCATCGCCCTCACCGCGGGCCACCCGGCGGCTCTGCCGCAGATCATCACCACATCCAGCCATACCGGGTTGGGCATGGAAATCCTGCGCGCCACCATCGCCAGTTTCCTGTAGCCCTTCCTTCACTGGCTTTTGCTCGCCGTTAAAATCCCCTAAACACCCGGCATGACCGCTGAATTACAGTCCGAAGCCGCCGCCCAGGCGCATATCGTCGCCCGCGCGCTGCCCTTCCTGCGCCGCTATGCGGGGGCCACCATCGTCGTGAAATATGGCGGCCACGCCATGGGGCAGGACCATCTCGCCTCGGAATTCGGGCGGGACATCGCGCTGCTCAAACAGGTTGGCATCAACCCCGTCATCGTCCATGGCGGCGGCCCGCAGATCAACGCGATGCTTGAGCGTCTCGCCATCAAATCCAGCTTCGTCGATGGCCTGCGCGTCACCGATGCCGCCATGGTCGAGGTTGTCGAGATGGTCCTCGCGGGCACTGTCAACAAACAGGTCGCCTCGCTGATCAACCGCGCGGGCGCGCTCGCGGTCGGTATTTCGGGGAAGGATGGCGGCCTGATCCGCGCCCGCAAGCTCCGCCGCACCATCCGCGACCCCGGCTCAAAAATTGAGAGCGTGCTCGACCTCGGCTTTGTCGGCGAACCCGCGTTCATCGACACGCGGGTGATCCACGCCCTCACCGGTGCGGGGCTCATCCCCGTCATCGCCCCGGTTGGCACGGGTGAGGACGGAGAGACCTATAACATCAACGCCGACACCGCCGCCGGCGCCATCGCCGGTGCGCTCAATGCCAACCGCCTGCTCATGCTCACCGACGTGCCGGGCGTGCTCGACAAATCCAAAACCCTGCTCTCCGACCTCTCGCTGCCCCAAATCCACGCCCTCATCGCCGACGGCACCATCTCGGGCGGCATGATCCCCAAGGTCGAAACCTGCATGGAGGCCGTCACCCAGGGCGTTAAGGGTGCCACCATTCTCGATGGCCGCGTGCCACACGCCTTGCTGCTAGAGCTTTTCACCGAAGGCGGCATCGGCACCATGATCCATAAGTAACCCCTTTTTCTAAAACAAACTCATCTGCTCCATGGCGCGCGCCGCGTGCGGCACACAAAATTGCGACACATCCAGCGCCGCCATGCCACTACCCAGCCCCAGGCGCCGCGCCGCCAGTTCAAACCTTTTGCCCAATAGTTCCGCATAGGCACCGCTACCCGTGCCCCGGCTATGGAACGCGCCATCGTTCAACGCCCCACCCCGGCTCTGCCGGATCAGGCTCAACACATGGGCCGCGCGCGCTGGCACATGCGTGTGCAGCCAGTCGGTGAACAAATCCGCGAGCTCATGCGGCAGGCGCAGCAGCATCGCATGCGCCGATGTCGCCCCCGCTTTGGCCGCCGCCGCCAAAATCCCCTCCAGCTCGGCATCGTTCAGCCCGGGGATCATGGGTGAGACCAACACCCCCACAGGCACCCTGGCTTCTGCCAGCGCGCTGATCGCCGCCAGCCGCCGGGCGGGTGCTGCGGCACGCGGCTCCATCACCCGCGCCAGCGCGTCATCCAGCGTGGTGATCGACAAATGCACCTGCGCCAGCCCGCGCGCAGCCATCCGCGCCAGAATATCCACATCGCGCAGCACCCCAGCTGACTTGGTCACGATGCTCACCGGATGGCCAAACCGCTCCAGCACCTCCAGCACGCTGCGGGTCAGGCTCAGCGTACGCTCCACAGGCTGATACGGGTCGGTGTTCGAGCCCAGCACAATGGTCGCGGCCTTATAGCCCGGCTTCGATAATTCCATCTCCAAAAGCCGCGCTGCTTCTGGCTTGAAAACAATCTTGGTCTCAAAATCCAGCCCCGCCGAAAGCCCTAAATAGGCATGGGTAGGCCGCGCGAAGCAATAAATGCAGCCATGCTCGCAGCCCCGATACGGGTTGATGCTGCGCTCAAAGCTCAAATCCGGGCTGTCATTGCGCGCGATGATGCTGCGGCTCGCATCGCGCAATAGTTCGGTGCGTGGCCGTAGCACCTCATCCGCCCCATCCCAGCCATCATCGAAGGGTTCACGCCGTTCACGCTCAAACCGCCCGCTTGCGTTCCACCCCGTCCCACGCCCCTTAACAGCGTTCCCCGCTTTTAACGGCTCTATCCCAGCCCTCATCACCGGCATCATCTCGTTCATGATGTGTTCCTAATTTATTAAATTCATTTCATTTTACGTTCATTTATCGCAACGCCCCTAGCCACCCGTCGCAACCCACCAACATCATCTTTGGACATCAACAGCTTGTCGTTATAAATTAAGCCAATCACCGCGATGTCTGTACGGAACATATAGCGAACATTCAAGTGAAAAATCAGATATCCGTCATCATTCCCACACTGAACGCCGCTGCCCACCTCCAGGCCTGCCTCGACGCCATCGCCGGGGCGGCTGAGGTCATCGTGGTCGATGGCGGCAGCACCGATGACACGCTGGCCATTGCGCGCCGCGCCAATGCCCGCACCCTCACGGCGCCTCCGGGCCGTGGCGGCCAGATGCGCGTGGGCGCGGCGGCTGCCCAGTCGCCCTATCTGTTGTTCCTGCACGCGGACACCATCCTCGGCCCCGGGTGGGCGCAGTCACCGCCAGCCGGGCAGGGGGGCTATTACCGGCTGCGCTTTGCCACGCCGCGCCGCGCCGCGCGGCGGCTGGAGGCCCTGGTGCGGCTGCGCTGCCGCCTGTTCGCGCTGCCCTACGGCGATCAGGCTCTGCTCATCGCCGCCGACCTCCTGGCACAAATCGGCGGTATCCCAGACCTACCGCTCATGGAGGATGTCGCCCTGGCCCGCCGTTTGGGCCGCGCCCGGCTCTGTCAGCTTCCCGCCACCGTCACCACCGCCGCCACGCGTTATACGCATGGTGGCTACATCATCCGCCCTTTGCGCAACGCCCTGTGCCTCGCACTTTATTTCGCGGGTTTGCCGGTCCGGTATATCAAAATGCTCTATGGCTAAACCTGTTCTCATCCTGTTCACCCGCGCCCCGCGTTTGGGCACCGTCAAACGCCGCCTCGCGCGCGATATCGGCACCGTCCCGGCCTTGCGCCTCTATCGCCACCTGCTCGGCCGCACCCTGCGCCGCCTCACGCCAATTCGCGGCATCGTTAAAATCATCCTGCGCACGCCAGATCGCGCATATCTTGCTCACCCGCCCGGCTGGGACACACTCAACCAGGGCCATGGCGATCTTGGCGCTCGAATGCTGGCCGCCTTCCGCCGCTTCCCCGGCCGCCAGGTGGTGCTCATCGGCGCGGACATCCCCGACCTCACCGCCGCCGACATCCGGGCCGCGATCCGGGCCTTAAAGCATCACCACGCGGTGTTCGGCCCGGCGCTGGATGGCGGCTTCTACCTGGTCGGCATGGGCAGCCTGCGCCCACCCACCCCCTTCGCCCTTGCCCGCTGGTCCAGCCCGCACGCTATGGCCGATACGCTCCTGAATTTCAGGCATTTGCGTGTCGCCACCCTGCGCCCACTCATCGACATCGACAGCGCCGCCGACCTGGCTTTGTCATCAAACCGAAACCGCTTTGCCGGGTGACAAAGCCCGGCATCGTGGCTAAGGGGAAAGGCCCATAACCCCCAGCGCCAGGCGGCCATATGAAAA
>JAQNCU010000542.1 GCA_029077775.1 Acidocella sp.
AACGAAATACACAAAAGCACAAGCAAAAGCCTTCTTTTTGTGAACAAAAAGAAGCAAAAAAACTTTGTTAATTTGGTGCGTACTGGTGGAACCGGCTTGCACTCAAGCAAGCGCAAGTTTTTTGCTGCTTTTTTACAAAAAAGCAGTCTTTCCCTCCCTTCACCGTCCCCCGACAGTCTGCCGCGTAAACGCAAACCCCAATGCATAAAAAAACGCCCGCTGTGCCGCGTCCGCCCCAGCGCCGTGCCCACCTTCGTCCTGCTCGAAATACAAGGCGTCATACCCCAGCGCCTGTAGTTTCGCCGCCATCTTGCGCGCGTGGCCCGGATGCACCCGATCATCCCGCCGCGTCGTGTTAATAAACACCGGCGGGTAATCCTGCCCGTCCCGCACCAATTGATACGCCGAAATCTCCTGCAAAAACGCCCAGTCATCCGCCACATCCGGATCGCCATATTCCGCAATCCAGGAATGGCCAGCCAACAATTTCGTATAACGCTGCATATCCAGCAACGGCACCGCACAAATAATCGCACCAAACGAGCCAGGGTGGCGCGTCAGCATGTTGCCCACCAGCAAACCACCATTGCTGCCCCCCGACCCCAAAATCCGCCGCGCGGTCGTCAGCCCACGCACCACCAAATCCGCAGCCACCGCCGCAAAATCATCCTGCGCGATTTTTTTTCCCCGCCGCACCCCAGCCTGGTGCCAGCCCGGCCCAAACTCGCCGCCGCCGCGAATATTCGCCAACACGAAAGCCCCGCCTTTGGCACACCAAAGCGCGCCATGCGTCGCCAGATAATACGGCGTCAACGACACCTCGAACCCGCCATACCCATACAAATAGGTCGGAAAACCACCCGCCGGCACCGCGTCATCAGGACCCACGAAAAAATAAGGTATCGAGGTTCCATCAGCTGCAACCGCCTCATACTGGCGCACCGTCAGCCCCGACGCATCAAAGCGTGGCGGCAGTTGTTTCACCAGCACCGGCGCCGTGCGCGGATCACCCAGCATCAGCGTATCAGGCATCAAAAACCCGCTGACATCGAACAACAACGCTTCCGATGCCTCGTCATCCCCGGCAAGTTCCCGCACCGATATCGCGCTGTTCGCCGGCAGCCCCGGCACCGGCCGCGCCGACCACCCTGCCGCTTCATCGGCGAACTCAACCACGCTGACCACGTTGTCCAGCACCGTCAGCACCACGCCCGCCCGCAGATTGACCCAGCTTTCCAGCGCGCGCCGCGGTGTTGGCGTAAACACCGCAACGAAATCGCGCGACCCGGCCAAAAACGCATCAACCCCAATCGTCAACAAACTTCCCGCCGCAAATCCACCCAGCGCCGAACGCGGCCGCACCAGCATCCGCCCATGCCCGATATCGACATCGCCATCCTCCGGCAGATCAATCCGCACCCGCGCGCCACCAACCGGCTGGTAAAAATACTGGTTCCGATAAAACGCAATCGTTCGGGTAAACCAGATAAACCGATGCAACGGATCATGACTAACCGCCGCCGAGGCCGCCATGTCCCCTGCCTCG
>JAQNCU010000123.1 GCA_029077775.1 Acidocella sp.
GGTGGCACCGGAATTCGGGCCGATATAGGTGTAGGTCTCGGCATTCTGCCAGCGGCGGCCAGCGTAATAATAATAGACTTCGTTGGCGACGATGACGTTGCTTGCGGGCTCCCAGGTCAGGGTGGCCTGCGGGATGTAGGTATTGCTGAACAATTCAGGGTTGGAAACATTGTAGTTGTTATAGCGCATGGGCTCATCGATGGTCAGGCCCTGGGTGGATTTGACGACGCCGCCCAGGGTTTTGAGCGTGTCGCCATAGGGAACCAGCGGCGTGCCGTAATAGGATGGCAACTGGCTGTGCATGTATTCCATGCCGACATTGAGCTGGAGGTTATCGGCGAGCGCAGTAAGGACGGAGCCCGTGATGTCGAGGTCATTGGGGTTGTCGTTATGAACATAGCCGCTCATCGAGGTCCGGCTGATATCGAGCCGCACGGCGGTCCGGCCGCTGACCTGCGCGCCAAAGCCGATGCCCGCATTGATCGTGCCGAAACTGCCATAGGTCAGGTCCGCATTATAGGTGGCCGGGCCAAAGACTGGCTGTTTGGTCAAAACATTGACCACGCCGCCGACCGAGCCCTGGCCGAAAAGTACCGAGGCTGCCCCGCGCAGAACCTCGACATCTTTCAGGTTAAAACTGTTTTCCGGGCGGTTCACCATGTCCGACGGGCCGTAATAAATGCCATCGCGCAGCACGGTGACCTCATCTCCGGTAAAGCCGCGCATCGAGAAGCCGGTAGGGTCGCCGGGGGAGCCGCCGGATGTAGCACCTGGGGTGCTGTCCACAGCATCCTCGACCTGCGAATAGCCGCGCTGGCGCATGGTGGCGGCGGGCACGGAACTTAGCGAGGCAGGGGTTTCCTTCGGCGTTAATTGCAGACGGCTGGCGGTAACGTCCGGGCGGTTGAGAATGGTGTATTTCGTGCCTTTCACCGTCACGGTCTGGGTGGTGTAGGTGGTGGCGGCGCCCGCCGGGGCGGGCAGCGTCTGCGCCAAAGCGGGTGATAAGACCGGCGCCAACGCCATCGGCACGATCAGGGATACTGAGCCCATTAACGAAACACGCGTTCTTACGCTCATTTTTTCAACACCTTTCCAGGGATAACGATTTTTTGCTCAAATATTATCCGATTAACGAGAAGCCATTCCCGATTCACACCTTAGATCTTGTCTAATTATTAAGCAGCGCGTAAAACTGACATTGACCGAAAGAAAACTGCCAAAATGCCCGTTGACCGAAGAAACGTCGAATCATGCCAACCCCGGTCGGTCGTCGCCATCGCCTATCAGGGGCTTGGGGCGTTCGAGCTTGGGATCGCTGCCGAGATTTTCGGGCTGCCGCGCCCGGAGATGGGGCCGGACTGGTACCGGTTCGAGATTTGCGCGGTGGAGCCCGGACCGCTGCGCGGGCTGGGCGGCATGTCGGTGACAACCGAAACC
This sequence comes from Acidocella sp., assembly GCA_029077775.1. Taxonomy (GTDB): domain Bacteria; phylum Pseudomonadota; class Alphaproteobacteria; order Acetobacterales; family Acetobacteraceae; genus Acidocella. Next base: position 1,441 of record JAQNCU010000123.1, read on the forward strand.
GGGGTTGAGGCATTGGGCCGGGCGCATACGATCATCATTCCGGGTTGGCGCGACCCCTTGCTCACCATCCCGCCTGCTTTGGGGCTGGCGCTGCGCACCGCGCATGAGGCGGGGACAAGGCTGGTCTCGATCTGTACCGGCGCGTTCGTGCTGGCAGCGGCGGGCGTGCTGGCGGGGCGGCGGGCGACGACGCATTGGACGCGCGTGGCGTATCTCGCTGAGAGCTATCCAGACATCGCGGTGGACCCTGATGTGCTTTATGTCGAGGATGGCAATGTTTTCACCTCCGCCGGGGGTGCTGCCGGGATCGATCTGTGCCTGCATCTGGTCCGGCGGGATTTTGGCGCAGGGATTGCCAACCGCGTGGCGCAGCGGCTGGTGGTGCAACCGCAACGCGCTGGCAGCCAGGCACAGATCGTCGAGCGGCCCGTGGCACGCGACCATGAGGCTGCACGTCTTGGCGCGACCCTGGATTATATGCGCGAGACGCTGGCGGGGAGCCTGACCGCGGAGACATTGGCAGCCCATGCGAGCATGAGCGTGCGGACTTTTGTGCGCCGGTTCAAAGAGGCGACCGGACAATCCCCCGGCGAATGGCTGATCGCCGAACGGGTGGCGCGGGCGAAGGATTTGCTGGAGAGCAGTGCCGCACCCGTTGAGGCTGTGGCAGAGAGCTGCGGCTTTGGCACGGCGGCGAATATGCGGCGGCATTTCCGGCAAATTCTGGGCAAGGCGCCGAATGAATTCCGGCCGGAGCGCGCGCGCCACGCCTGGAGCAAGACGGGGGGCATTTGATCGGGTCCGACGGGCCGCAAAAATGCGCCCTGGCGGGCGGGGGATGGTTCGCCCGCAACCGTGTCGCCGCGGGTTTGGTTTTCGCCCCGCTGCGCTTATGTTGCTGGGATGCAACCTGGTGGCGGCGCAGCGGATGAGACGATAGAGACGCCGCCCGTGCGGGCGAATTGGCGTGAATGCCGCCAATGCGGGCTGGTCTCCACCCTCCCCCGGATGCGGCCTGAACTGGTGGCCGATTGCCCGCGCTGCGCCAACACGCTGTGGCGGATGCGCAGGCACCCGTTTGAATTACCCATCGCGTGCGGGCTTTCGGCCTTGCTGTTCTATATTTATGCCTTGGTCGCGCCGTTTCTGGAGATTTCAGCCTATGGCCGGTTTCAACTTGCACGGATTGAGACCGGGCCGGTAGAACTGGGTTTGCAGGGCTTCACGCTGGTCGGGTTGCTGGTGCTGGCGGTGACCGTAATTTTCCCTGGGCTAAAGCTCGGGATTGTGCTGGTCACGCTGTTCGGGATCAAGAGCCGTGTGGTGCCAGCGCGTGTGCTGAAGGCGATTTTTCGCTGGCATGGGCCGATTGGCCCCTGGGCGATGGTCGATGTGTATCTGCTCGGGTTTCTGGTTGCCTATACAAGGCTGGCGGCCATCGCCTCGGTGCATCTGGATACCGCTTTATATGCGTTGATCGGGTTGATGATCATGATGGCGGCGACCGATGCGGCGCTGGATACCGAGGCGGTATGGCGGGCGCTGGATGCGGCGGATGACCCCTGCGATGAGACTCCGGTGACGATGACGAGTGCCGTGATCGGGTGCCCGACATGCGGATTGGTGAACAGAGGGGCGGACGGCGATGGCTGCCGCCGCTGCGGGACACGGCTGCGGCCGCGCAAGACGGAGAGCGTGGCGCGCGCGTGGGCTTTTGTGGTGGCGGCGATGTTGTTGTACATTCCAGCGAACATCTACCCAGTATTGCTGATCACGCAGCTGGGTGCCTCGCACGGATATACGATCATGGGAGGAATTTTCGAGCTGGCTGATTATGGGTTATGGCCGCTGGCCATGCTGGTATTCCTCGCCAGCATCACAATTCCGCTGATGAAGCTGCTGATATTGGGCTATGTGCTGATCACGACCCAAACAAGAAGTGCCGAGACCCTGCTGGCCAGGACCAGGGCCTTCCGTTTGATCGATTTTATCGGGCGATGGTCGATGATCGATGTGTTCATGATTTCCATTCTGGTGGCGCTGGTGCGGTTTGGGCAGGTATCAAACATCCATGCCGAGACCGGCGCGCCATGCTTCGCCGCCGTGGTGGTGCTTACCATGTTTGCGGTGAGCAGCTTCGACCCGCGTTTGATGTGGGATGCGCTCCAGCCGGATGACATGAACGTAAATACGCAGGAGGCGGCGGGAATATGAGCGCCAGCGACGCACCACCGGCAACGCCGCCGCCAGCACCGCCGCGCGCGCAATTGCGGCGGCGGCGCTTTTCATTTGTGTGGTTGATCCCACTCGTCGCTGCCTTAATCGCCGGGTATTTGGGTTACCGGACTTTACTGCAGCAAGGCCCGCTGCTGACACTGACCTTCGATACTGCCGAGGGGCTCGCCGCCGGACAAACGCAAGTGCAATACAAGGCAGTGGCGCTGGGCACGGTGGAGAGCATCGATCTCAGCCGCGATAACAGCCATGTTGTTGTAAAAGTGCGGATGAACAATGTCGGCAAGCGGTTTTTAACCTCCCACGCGCGCTATTGGGTGGTGCGGCCGCGCTTTACGCCGGGGGATCTTTCGGGCCTGACCACGCTGGTTTCCGGCGCGTTCATCGCGGTTGATCCTGGGGCGCCGGGGGGCGATTATCAGACGCATTTCGCCGGGCTGGAGGAGCCGCCGGGCGTGCGGTCCAACGAACCCGGACGGACCTATGTATTGAAAGCCTATCACCTGGGCACGCTGGGCACGGGTTCGCCGGTATTCTACCGAGACGTGCAGGTGGGTGAGGTGCTGGGATATGATCTGGGCAACGGGCTGGGGCCTGTGACGGTGAGCATTTTCGTGCGGGCACCGTTCGATAATCTGGTGAAACCGGCGAGCCATTTCTGGAATTCATCGGGGATCAGCGCGTCATTGCAGAATGGCAGATTTCACATCGAATTTCAGTCCTTGCAGGCGATCATTTCAGGCGGGGTCACTTTCAACCTGCCGCCCGAGGCCGACCACGATGCCGCCAGCCTGAATGATGCGGTGTTTCCGCTCTATAATTCCGAGGACGAGGCGGAGGCTGCGGGGTATCAGAATAATGTGCAGATCGTCTCGTATTTCACGTCATCTGTGGCGGGGCTGACGCGCGGGGCGCCCGTGAACATTCTCGGCATCCAGGTGGGACAGGTCACGAATGTACGTTTGATTATGGACCCCAAAACCGGTGCGGCGAAGGTACGGGTGGCGATGGATTTGCAGCCCGAGCGGGTGCTGGCGGCCGCGACCATCGCCAAGGCTGGCGTGAGCCCGCTCGATGTATTGCAGAACATGATCAACCAAGGGGACCGGATTGAACTCGGTACGTCGAGTTTTATCACCGGGCAGAAGGATATCGCTTTTGTCAAAGTCCCCAAAGCCCCGAAAGCAACAATTACGCATGAGGGGGATGCGCTGGTGTTGCCGAGTTCTGGCACCGGGCTGGATAGCGTGATCGCCAATATCTCCGATATTTCCGCAAAGCTTGATAAACTGCCGATTGCGCAAATCGGCGATAATGTGAACAAGCTGCTGGTGACAACCAACAAGACCGTGGCAAGCGCGCAGGTCAAACAAACGCTGGAGCAGTTGAACGCGACATTGAGAACGGCCAATACCACGCTGAGCGGTGTGAACCAGAATTACGGCGAGGACTCGGATTTTCAACATAATCTGGAGCAGCTTATGAACGAGGCCAATGCGACATTGCGCGCCATCCGGTTGCTGACCGACGAATTACAGCGCGACCCGCAATCTCTGCTGCTCGGGCGGAGCGGGCATTGAGCGCCCGGCGGCGTGCCGTGCTGGGTGGGATGCTGTTAGCGGCATTAACTGCGTGTGCCTCTCGTGTCACGGATTATTACCGGCTGGCGATGGTGGCGGGGGCGAGCGTGTCTGGCAAAACCGGGGTCATCACGGTGCGGCGGATCAGCCTGCCTTCATATCTCGACCGGAACGCGATCAACCGCCCGGGCGGAGATTATCGGTTCGAGACCTTCGATCATACCGAATGGGCTGAGCCGCTGGGTGATATGTTGCAGGCAATAATGGTGGAAGACCTGGCCCAGCGATTGCCGGACGCGACGATTTTGGCGAGCGGCTCGGCCATTGGGACAACGCCGGATATGGTGGTTGAAATTGCGGTACAACGGTTTGACTTCGACGCGGCGGGCCGTCTGGCACTGGTGGGGCAAATTGCCATCAAAGCCGGGCCAGACCGCGCGCTGGTGGCGCAAAGCGGGGTTCGTGCCGCGATGGCGGTGGGCGGCGCGGATGCCACCGCGAGCGTTGCCGCGATGAGCGTGCTTTGGGCACAATGCGCCGATAACGTAACAAGGTTGATCGCAGACGGGTGACAAGCCCGGATAAAAACAGGAGGTGACATGAGTGTTCAAAAAATGCCGCCCGGGGAGACACATAAGGATATTCGCGCACTCGTGTTCCGCATCTATGATCAATGCGTTGAACTCGTCATATTGGGGGTGATCCCGCTGATGCTCGTGGCGCTGGGGTTTGCCTTTGTCGCTGCGGTGGTCAGCACAATCGGGATGTTTCAGGCGATCAGTGCGAATGATGCCGACGAACAATTTTTACGTGTGCTGGTTGAGCGCGTCCTGGACGTCGTGATTTTAATCGAGCTGTTCAACACCTTTATGGAGTATGCAAGGACCCGGCATATCAGGCTCGCAAATTTGCTCGATGTCACGATTGTGTTCGCGCTGCGCGAGATCCTGATACAGCTTTATGCCCAGGTTTTTTCACCTGCTGATCTCGTGACCTTGTGCATTCTGGTCATCGTGCTGGTGTTTGCGCGCAGCATCGCCGGAGAGTTTTCACGTTCGCGCGCCGAGGAAGAAAGTGTGGGGTGAGGCAAGATAACGGATAACCAGGTCTTTTTATAAGCATTTGATTAAGAGCGCCCCATAAACGAGCATTTCAAGACGTGCTGCCCCAAATGTAATGAAGTCGAAAATCTACAGGGGGCAACGATGCGGCTGATACTCATTATCTTATTGATACTCATTCTGCTTGGCGGCGGGTTTGGCGTGCATGGCGGGTTGTTCATGGGCACCGGCGGCATGTATATCGGTGGCGGGCTTGGGCTCGCGATTATTGTGGTGCTGGTGCTGTTGTTTATTTAACGATATGTTTGGCGCCGATTAATCACCATCCACGCTGGGTGCAGCGAGTTCAAAAATCACCGCGATGGTGATCTGGTAGCTTCGTCCGGCAAAACCAGGCGGCGGCGCGGGATAGGGGGCAATGCGGGCCGCTTGTAACGCAGCCTGATCGAGTAGGGGGAAGCCACTGGATTGTGCCAGTTCGATATTCGTCACCCGACCATCGAGATAGGTGAAGGTGACCGAAGGCGTGCCGATCTCATGCGCCATTTGTGCCGCTTGCGGATAGACTTGGTCGACCACGCTTTGCACCGCGCGCTTTATATCAGCCTGGAACAAATCAATCTGGCCGCCAGTGGGTGCCGCAGGCGCAGCCGGGGGTGTTGGCGTTGGTGGCGTTTGCATGACCGGCGGCGGGATCACAGGCGGCGGGGTCTGCACCCGGGGTTTGACGTAATGGTGGATGACATGCTGCGCCGGGCGGGCAATGGGCGGCGGCGGCGGCATGGGCGGCGCAAGGGGCAGAGGCGGCTGTGGCGGTGCCACGGGTTTGGGCGGCGTTGGCACGGGCTTGGGTGCTGGCGGCTTGGGCACCGGGGCGGGGGAAATGATGGAGAGCTTGACCGGGGCAGCTTGATCCGACGGCGCTTCATGATGCGTCACCATCGGCAGCAGCGCCAACAATGCGGCACCCTCAATGGCGACGCCAAGCAAAAGGGCGACCGAGAAGCGCCAGCCATCAGAAGGCGGATTGAGCCATATTTGCGGGGGCATTGTATCAGACATGATCACCATTTTTACGCAATGAAACACTAACTTAACGCAACAGGGTCTGGCTTGCGCCAGACCCCGCCGTGTAGATGTCGATATTCTTTAAACTGTCACAATATCAGAAAGTAACTGGCACCGTGACCGAGACGAAGGCCGAGACGCCAGGTAGCACGAAATAGAGCAGATCGCCCGCGCCATTGGTGCCGTTATCGGTGATGATCTGCTTCTGGTCGGTAATGTTATCAACGTTCAGCTTCAATTTGATCTGGTCCAGATGCGGATCGGCATGATGGAAGGTATAACCCGCGGCGAGGTTCACGACATTATACGGGTCATACCAGCCACCGGGGGATTTGCCGTTCGCCCCGCTGCCTTCCGTCT
>JAQNCU010000124.1 GCA_029077775.1 Acidocella sp.
TTGAATGCTCTGGCTGCCTTTGCCGGGCGGCCTGAAACACTGGAGATCAAGCAGAATCTCATCAATGTGCTGGGCCATCCAGGACGGTTCTGGGCGTTTGGCTATCAGAAGGTTTTCTTCACCGGCGGCCATCTCGGCGTTGTGGACCATGGGTCGCATACGGATGTTTCGGGCCGTGGCGCCGCCAGTTTGGAAACACCGCTGGTCTATCTGCATTTTCATCACAAAAGCTGGGCGGAGCATGTGAAGGCGGGCAAGGAAAAGCTGCGCCCCTTCGTGGATGTGGACAACCCTGAGGCGCTGGCTGGCTTCAAGGGCATCGGCTGGCATCTGCTGGTGCAGATGAACGCCGGCGAGGAGGCCTATAACAATATCATGAAGGTCACACCCGGCCCACCGGAAGTCGATGGGCTTCTTGAGCTTTTCGACAAGCTGGGTATCGATCCGCTCTTCTTCGAGCAACCCGTACCCGCGGAGATATAACGGGCGGCCCCGCTGCCTTCGCAGCGCTGTTCTAAAATGCCTTTCGCGGCGGCATGGCCGCTCGCCCAGGCCCATTGGAAGTTATAGCCGCCGAGCCAGCCTGTCACATCCACCGCTTCGCCGATGAAATAAAGCCCGGGCACAATTTTGCTGCCGCAATCGCGGGAGTTCAGCCCGTCGGTATCAATTCCACCAGAAGTCACCTCCGCCTTCACGAACCCTTCCGTACCGGCGGGGGTGAAGCCGAAGCTGTTCAACCTTGCCCCCAGCACGCGCAAGGTTTTGTCAGGTAAATCGGCCAGATTGCCAGGGTGCGCCTCGGCCAGATGTGCTGCGAGGCGGGCGGGCAGATGCTCCGCCAGCACGGCTTTCAACCCCGCCTTGGGCCGCGCGCGCTTGGCAGCGGGCAGCGCCTCCTCCATCCGTGCTCCTGGCCGCAAATCCACGGCAAAACTCTCTCCCGGCGCCAGGTAAGACGAGATTTGCAACACCGCCGGGCCGGAAAGCCCGCGATGAGTGAACAGCAAATTCTCCGCGAAGCGCGCCTTGCCCGCCCGTGCTATAACCGGCGTTGACACGCCAGCCAGAGCCGCCATCCAGGGCGCATCAACCGTCAGCGGCACCAAGGCCGGGCGCGGCGTGATGACTTTATGCCCGAATTGCCGCGCCAGCCGGTAGGCAAAATCCGTGGCGCCCAGTTTTGGAATCGACAGTCCCCCTGTCGCCACCACGAGATTTTTGGCTATGAAGCTGCCCTTATCCGTCTCCACCGCAAACACGCCGTCATGCGAAACCCCTTGCACCGTCACCGCGCAGCGCAGTTCAGCCGCCGCCATGCGTGCCAGCAATAATTCGACAATCTGCCTTGCCGATTCATCACAAAATAGTTGCCCCAGAGTTTTCTCGTGCCAGGCAATGCCCGCCTGCTCCACCAGCGCCAGAAAATCCCGTGGCGTGAACCCCGCCAGCGCGGATTTGCAGAAATGCGGGTTCTGGCTAAGAAAATTCTTGGCACTCACCTCTTTGTTGGTAAAGTTGCAGCGCCCGCCGCCGGAAATCAGAATTTTCCGGCCCACCTCCGGCCCATGTTCCAGCACCGCCACGCGCATGCCCGCCTGGGTAGCACTTCCCGCGCAAAACAGCCCGGCAGCGCCGCCGCCAATCACCACCACGTCGTAAATATCTCGCATGCCAGGCTCTCTAGCCCTTCGTCTTCGTCAGCGCCAGGAACTGCCGCACGTCGGGCGAGGTTTCCGCCCGGCGGCTGGCCAGCATCAGCTCGGAGGCAAGCGCGATGCCGTGGGTCGGCCTTAACACTACGCCGGGCAGGCCCAGGCTTTTCGCCGGTTCCGGGATAAGCCCCAGCCCCAGCCCGGCGCCAACAGCGGTGAGCACGGTGATAAAATCGCGCACCGGGGCCAGCAGCTCCGGTGTAAATCCGCCGGCCTCGCCCAAGGCCCGCAGCCGGGCCAGAAACCCGGCCTCCTCGCCAAAATGCGGCAATATGAACTTCTGCCCCCGCAGCATCTCCGGCTTCAGCGTAGGGGCCTGCGCCAAGGCGCTGTGGGCGGGCAGCGCCAGCAGCAGGGCGTCGCGCTTCAGCTTCGCTACCCGCACCTCCATCGGGTAATCCGCCCGCGCCCGCAGTAAGCCTATATCCAACCGCCCGGCGGCAATTTCCTCAAGCTGGCGGGGCGTCTCCATCTCGCGCAGATGGATCTCCACTTCCGGCGCTGCCTCATGATAACGCCGCACCAGGGCTGAGGCCGTGCCATCCCAGGCGGCGGAGGCCACAAACCCTATCTCCAGCCGCCCCACCTCGCCCCGCGCGGCGCGGCGCCCCAAGCTCTCGCCGCGTTCCGCTTGGCGCAAAATCGCCCGCGCCTCCGGCAGAAACAGCGTCCCGGTGGTGGTCAGGCTCACCTGGCTGCGCTTGCCCCGGTTGAACAGCTTGGCCCCCAGATCCGTCTCCAACCCGGCGACAAGCCGTGAGACACCCGATTGCGCCAGCCCCAGCCGCGCCGCCGCCCTGGCGAAATGCAGCTCCTCGGCCAGCACCTCAAAACAGCGCAGTTCCCGTAGCTCCATATTTTAATCCAGTTTTAGCATTATAATCATTATTTTAATCTGATTGTCAAATTCCCGCCAGCCCGGCACAAATCCTCTGCCACGTTTAACGGGAGACCCACCATGGCCAAAGGCAAGATGTCATCATTCGACTGGATGGACCCGCTGCGGCTGGAAGCCGAGCTGAGCGAGGAGGAACGCGCCATCCGCGACACCGCCCAGGCTTATGCTCAGGAAAAACTCCAACCCCGCGTGCTGATGGCCTTCCGGGAGGAGCGGTTCGACCGCGAGATCATGAACGAGCTGGGTGAGCTCGGCCTGCTAGGTGCCACACTTTCCACGCATGACTGCGCGGATGTCTCTTACGTCGCCTACGGCCTCATCGCCCGCGAGATCGAGCGTGTGGATAGCGGCTACCGCTCCGCCTATTCTGTGCAATCCTCGCTGGTGATGTACCCCATCTCCGCCTTCGGCTCCGCCGCGCAGAAGGACAAATACCTACCAAAACTACGCACCGGTGAATGGGTGGGCTGTTTTGGCCTTACCGAGCCCGATGCAGGCTCCGACCCTTCCTCCATGCGCACCCATGCAAAGAAGGTCGATGGCGGCTATCTCCTCTCCGGCTCCAAAACCTGGATCAGCAATTCCCCCATCGCGGATCTATGTCTCGTATGGGCAAAGGACGAAGCGGGGGACATTCGTGGTTTTCTCATCGAGCGCGGGGCCAAAGGCCTCACCACCCCGAAGATCGAAGGCAAGGTCTCGCTCCGCGCCTCCGTCACCGGCATGATTATGATGGACGAAGTGTTCGTGCCGGATGATGCCATGCTGCCAAACGTGAAAGGTCTGCGCGGCCCGTTCTCCTGCCTCAACAACGCCCGCTACGGCATTGCCTGGGGTGCTTTGGGGGCGGCCGAATTCTGCTGGCACACGGCGCGGGATTATACGCTGGCCCGTAAGATGTTCGGAAAACCCCTGGCCGGAACACAGCTCATCCAGAAGAAGCTGGCTGACATGCAAACTGAAATCACCCTCGGCCTGCACAGCGTGCTGCGCCTGGGCCGGCTGATGGACGCGGGCGAGGCTTCACCGGAGATGATCTCCCTGCTGAAGCGCAACAACTGCGGCAAATCGCTGGATGTTGCCCGCATGGCGCGGGATATGCTGGGCGGCAACGGCATCGCGGACGAGTATCACGTCATCCGCCACATGGTGAACCTGGAAACCGTGAACACCTATGAAGGCGCGCACGATGTTCACGCCCTCATTCTCGGCCGGGCGCAAACGGGGCTTTCCGCTTTCTGATGGGCCCGCTTTCCGGCTACATGATTCTCGATTTAAGCCGCGTGCTGGCCGGCCCCTGGGCATCGCAGATCTTCGCGGATCTGGGTGCCGAGGTCATCAAGATCGAGCGGCCGGGCAAGGGCGATGACACCCGCGCCTGGGGCCCGCCTTTCGTCGAGGAAAGCGGGATCTCCGCCTATTTCTGCGCCGCCAACCGAGGTAAAAAATCCGTCACCATCGACATGGGTACACAGCAAGGTCAGGCGCTTATCAAACGCCTCGCGGAAAAATCCGATGTGGTGCTGGAGAATTTCAAATGCGGCGGTTTGGCGAAGCTGGGCCTGGGACATGAGGATTTGCTAAAACTCAATCCCCGCCTCATCTATTGCTCCATCACGGGCTTTGGCCAGACCGGCCCCTACCGCAACCGTGCCGGGTATGATTTTCTCATGCAGGGCATGGGCGGGCTGATGGCAGTGACGGGTGAACCTGATGGTGAACCGATGAAGGCCGGTGTCGCGGTGGTGGATATCCTCACCGGCCTCTACGCCTCCAACGCCGTGATGGCCGCCTTGCTAGAGCGTGAACGCTCCGGCCTCGGCCAGCATATCGACCTTGCCTTGTTCGATGTGCAGATCGCCGCCATGGCCAATCAGGTTTCATCCTATCTCGTCTCGGGAGAGCCGCCGCCGCGTTTAGGCAATGCGCATCCTTCCATCGTGCCGTATCAGGTCTTCGCCACGAAAGATGGGCATATCATCCTCGCCATCGGCAATGACGATCAGTTTGCCCGCTTCGCAACGCTGGCGGGCGCGCCGGAGCTTTCGCAGGATGAACGCTTCGCCGCCAACCCCGCACGGGTCAAAAACCGCGCCATCCTGGTGCCATTGCTGGAAACACTGCTGGCCGCCCGTACCACGAAAGACTGGACGGAAGCCTTGGAAGCCTTCGGCATTCCCGGCGGCCCGATCAACGATTTCGCTGCTATCGACGCCGACCCGCAGGTGCAGGCGCGCGGTATCTTCAAGCAGCTTGCACCCGGCCTGCGTGGCGTTGCCAGCCCTATACGCTTCTCGCGCTCAGCAGTTAAAGATAACCTGCCGCCGCCGCCGCTGGGCGCGGATACGGCGGAAGTCCTCTCTTCGGTTCTGGAGTTCTCAGAAGAGGATATTTCCAAGCTAAGGGAAGAAAAAATTATCTGAAAGCTTTTGTAGCTGTATATTTTGGCTAAGAGGTAAGCAGTTTATTTCTCTCTTGTCATAGCCACTGTAGATGCTGAACGAAAGTTTCGCGCCTCTATTTCGTCGATCAGCGCCAAGTCGCCAAGCGCCTTGTGTTCCGCCAAGTTTTTGAAGCCCATCCGGCCGATGTTATCAACAAATTCAGATTAATGTTTCGAGTGGAACGTTCAAAGACCATGCAACTTCTACATATTTTCAGGGGCATTCCTCCGCCACAACGTCCATCTCCACCCCCGGCGCCATCACCTTCCGCGCCAGCATTTTTCCCAACCCTTTGGCCACCTCCATCGAATTCTTAAACTGGCACGGCCTCGCCAGATGATCCTCGCTGTTGAAAAAATCTATACGCGGGTAAAGGCTTTCTCCTTTCAGGCTTAAAAACTCCATCCCATAAATTTGCCTCACCGCCGCACGCGTTCCGTTTGAAATCCGTGCATCGGTAAAATCTACTGGCCAGCCGCCAATCACAACAACGCCCTTCGCCCGCTCTTGCGTCACAAACCGCGCAATCAGCTTTGTACCATACCCCTCCTCAATCTCTTGCGCCGAGGGTCCCGCCCGCGCTGTGCCGGCGAGCAGGGTTTTATCCGCCCCGGCCAGATCATTATCTACCCGGTCGCCCTCCACATCATATTCCGCCGCCAGCAACGTAGCTCCATTGCGAACATTCAATGCTGCAAGCGGCATTTCCGCAAGCGCCTCCAGCCCATCGCCCAGCGTGCAACAGAACAGCGCCCCCATCGCCCGCCCCAGCGGCAGTTTCAGAAGAAACGCCTTGTCATGCCGCAGCAGCAACGCTCCATCCACCAAAGCCCGATATTGCGCCTCGGTCATTGCGTATTGCTCAAGCTCCATCGGCATATACACTACGTCCCCCGCATGCAGTGTGGGCGCATAGCGGGTGAAAATCTCATCCAACCCAATTCCCACCGCTATGCCCGCATTCTCGCAAGGCATATTCAGCATCTTTCCCATTACGGCACAGCTATGCGAATAAGGCCCGTTGGAGCCTGCGAGGATCACCAGCTTGGGCGAGGGCAGGCTGGCCAGCCGCGCGGTTTTCTGTGTCATCTCCAGCCATAGAGGCTCCAGTGAGAGCGGGCGCTCCAGAACTGTCCCGAACAGCAAAACATACAGCGCCACCGATACTAACAGGCTGCGGAAATTTACCATCGTTTGGCGGTGAATGAGCTTTCGTCTCCGTTGTCGAAGCGGATTTCGCCGATGAGTGTGCCGTTTTCTTCGAGTTCGGCATCGCCGTCGCCGGAGACCTCGGTCATTTCGTCCGATCCGTGGAATCTGAACCAGATGCTCGTTGTGCCGTACTCACATTGCAGGCCGATCTGGACGGCCCCGAATGCCATCTCGCCACCGGCATCGTCGATTTGTATATAGGCTGGGCCTAGCATTTCGACGTACTCGGTATCCCAGGTCTGCATGCTGGTAATCCGCCACTTTCCAAGCAGGGATTTGCGGTCGGGCCTTGTCATGTCGCGGCCGCGATCAGTTTTGGCAATCGCACCAGATTGCAAGCGGCTACTGTGAGCGTCACCATCCAACCGACCCGCTTGAGGCCACGATGACGGGTTTTGCGCAGCCCGGCCGCGGCTTTGATCCAGCCAAACGGCTCCTCAATGCGCTTGCGCAGGCGCTGGCTGATGGCATAGCCGGGGTGACGGGTGGTCCGCCCGTCGATGGCGGAGCGCCGCCCGGCGGTATTTTGCGCGACGTGCGGGGTCACGCCCAACTCACGCAGCCGGGCCACATGCTCGGCGGTATCATAGGCTTTATCGGCGCCCAGGCTACATCGTCGGGTGCGCGTTTTCGCAGCGATCATATCCTCCGCTGCCTCGCGTTCCGCCCGGCCCGTCGCGTGCGTGGTGCGCGTATCGACGATGAGGCCATGGCGATTTTCAATGAGCAAATGCCCCATATAGCAAAGCCGCGCCGGCTGGCCTTTGGACTTGCGATACAGCCGGGCGTCCGGGTCGGTGGTCGAGGCATGGGTATCGTTGCTGCGCGTCTCGCCGCGAAAATTGCGCTCCGCGTTGCGCCCAGGTCCGGCCGGCGGCTCATCCTCGCCGTCCTTGCGCCGAAAACTCTTCATCGACGCCCAGGCATCGATCAGCGTGCCGTCCACCGAGAAATGTTCGCTCGAAAGCAGCCCCGCAACCGCCGGGTCGCCCATGACAGCCCGTAGAAAGCCAACCGCCACGTCACCTTCCAGCAGGCGTTCACGGTTTTTGGTAAATACCGTCACATCCCATACCGGCGCGTCCATCGACAGCCCGATAAACCAGCGGAACAACATGTTGTAGCTCACCTGCTCCATCAGTTGCCGCTCCGAACGTACACCGAAAAAAGCTTGCAGCAACAAAGCCCTCAGCAATTTCTCAGGAGCAATCGAGGCTCGGCCACTGGCCGGGTAGAGCTTGTCAAAAGCAGGCGAGAGCCGAGCCAAAGCCTGGTTCACCAGAAGCCGGATCGGGCGCAAAGGATGATCCATCGGCACCAGCGCCTCAGGGCTCAGATAACTGAATAAAGCCCCCGTTTGCTCATCAACACCGCGCATCCGCTCACCTCGCTAAACCAAGGTCAGCGAATCACATTACGAGCAAACACGAAAGACAAATTTCCGCAGCCTGTTAGATCGGATCACT
>JAQNCU010000125.1 GCA_029077775.1 Acidocella sp.
GTGACGCGCGCAGGCGATGTGGCGAATAAGATTGGCACCTATCTGAAGGCGCTCGCGGCGCGCGATACTGGCGTGCCGTTGTGGGTGGCGCTGCCATCATCGACGATCGATTGGACGATTGCCGATGGGCTTTCGGACATCCCAATCGAGGAACGTGCGGCAACCGAGGTCACGACGATGACCGGGCGGGCCCTGGATGGTTCGGTTGCCACAATCAGGATTGTGCCCAAGGACAGCCCCGCCGCAAACCCGGCCTTTGACGTGACGCCCGCCCGGTTGGTCTCGGGGCTGATCACTGAGCGGGGGTTATGCGCGGCCGATGAATTTTCGTTGCGCCAGATGTTTCACGAGCTTGCGTAAGGCTTTGGTTTTGCGCTCTCTATAACCCGTAGCATTCGAGCACCGCGGACATCCACGCGGCGATGATGGGCTCCTCGCCCAGCAAGGGCGTGGCACTGGTGAGCACGGCCCATTGCAGCGCCCCGAATATGATATGATCAGCATAAGCCGGTGCCGTACCCGCGATGAAAGGCTGGGCCTTCAGCGTACCACGCAAAGGCGCCAGACCGGCTGTTAAAGCCTTTGTGGCAGCAGGGCGCTGCGCGTTAATGTCTTCAATTGTCATGCCCCAGGCGCGCTCACGCGAGTCTCGGAAATAGGCTTTGTCGCGCGGGTCGAGTTTGACGAAAATGTCGGGCAATACGATGCGTGCGACCAGCGGGTGCAACACATCCTCAGTCCAGGATTTTACGAACCGGGTGATCGCGCGGGCGGCCGGATCAGCAAATAAGGCGGGCTCGTTCGGGTAGGTAGCTTCGAGGTATTCAGCGATGATCTCGCTGTCATGGATGGTACGCGCGCCATCGACCAGCACGGGCACCTTGCCCTGACCAGAGAAGGCGATGGCATCTTTCTCGGTGAACCGCCAGGGTATGGTCTCATACTCCAGATTTTTATGTGCCAGTGCGAGTTTTGTGCGCCAGCAATACGGGCTGAAGAGGAGCGTCTCATCGGCGGCGGCGAGTTCGTAGAGCTTACGGCTCATCGCGCGGCCTGGCCAAAAAGAATGGCTTTTGATGCCTCGCTGACCGTGGGGGCGGTGTTTATGGACGCGACAAGATCATAGGCGCGGATAACCGCCGGGCGGGATTTGATGCTGTGGAACCAGCGCTTCAGATGCGGAAACTCATCAAGATTTTGTTGCTGGCGTTCATGCGGAACAATCCAAGGATAGCTTGCCATATCGGCGATTGAATAGTCACCGGCAATAAACGCCCGGTCCGCGAGGCGCTTGTTCAGCACGCCGTAGAGCCGGTTGGTCTCTTTGATATAACGCTCCATCGCATAGGGGATACGCTCGGGCGCGTATTGCACGAAATGGTGGTTTTGTCCGGCCATGGGGCCAAGGCCGCCCATCTGCCAATATAGCCATTGGAGCGTTTCCATGCGGCTGCGCAGGTCCGGACCGATGAATTTTTTGGTCTTGTCGGCCAGATATTCAAGGATCGCGCCGGACTCGAACACGCTGATGGCAGCACCGCCATCAGCAGGTGCGGTATCGAGGATGGCCGGAATCCGGTTATTAGGGGCGAGTTTGAGGAAATCAGCCCCGAATTGTTCGCCGTTTGAGATGTTGATGGGAAAAATTTTATAGTCGAGACCGGCTTCTTCAAGAAATATTGTGATCTTGTGGCCGTTCGGTGTGGTCCAATAATAAAGTTCGATCATGTGCTATCTCCCTATGCAAGTGCCTTGGATGCCATCTCGAATGTATTGTGGCTGAGGGTGCCCTGGGCAAGAATTCGTTCGAGCTCGGCTTTCATTATGCTCTGACGGGTCGTGTCATATTTCCGCCAAGACCCCATCGCCGTGGCAAGGCGTGCGGCGATTTGCGGGTTTTTCTGGTCCAGGGCGATGATGGTGTCAGCGAGCAGCCGGTATCCGGCGCCCGAGACATCATGGAATTTAGACATGTTGGCGCTGAAGACGCCGATTAATGCGCGCACGCGGTTGGGATTACGCATGTCGAAATCTGGATGCGCGGTGAGTGCTGCAACGCGCGCCAACGTGTCTGGGGCACCAGCGCGGGCCTGAACCGCGAACCATTTGTCGAGCACCAGCGGGTTGTGCCGCCAGGTTTTATAAAAATCATTCAGGGCGTCATCGCGCGCCGCATCCTCGGTTTCAACAAGGGTGGAGAGCGCAGCCAGCGTGTCGGTCATGTTGGCGGCGGCGACGAATTGCGACGCGGCAGTTAAGACGTCGCCCGCGGCGGCGAGATATGAAAGGGCGGCGTTTTTAAGTGCCCGTCCCGCCATGGCGGGACCCGAGATATCATGCGGATCGATGGTGCTGAACTGTTTGTAGGCGGCCCGAAATTCCGCAGAAAGCGCCTCGCCAAGCGCACGGCGCGTAGCCTCTCGCACCACCCGGATGGAATCAGGGTGGATGATGTCCATCTCCTCGGCCAACAATGTTTCCGAGGGCAGCAAGATCGCTTCAGCGGTGAAGGCAGGGTCGGTCGCCGCATCCCGCAATGTGGCGGCGATGGCGTCCCGCAGCCCCGTATCGAGTGTGAACGGGATGCCTTTCTGGTGCGCGTCGATAGCGTCCAGCAATGCCAGCGTGGCGTATTGCTGTAATGCGTCCCAGCGGTTGAACAAATCCGCATCGTTCGCGGCGAGAAAGGCGAGGCGGGCGCGGCTTTGTCCTTTCATTTTTATCGGCGCCGAGAAATTACGGAACAGTGAGGGCACCGGGGGTTCCTCCACGTCCTCGAATACAAAACTCTGTTCGGCGTCTGTCATGATCAGCGTACCGTGACGCAGATCGCGGCCAGCGGCATTGAGCAGGCCAAATGAGATGGGGATCAAGAACGGCGCTTTGGCCGGTTGTCCTGGGGTGGGGCGCGTGTATTGGCGCAGCGTGAGACAGAAGCTGCGGCTTTGTGGATCGTAGGCCTCGGTAACCGTGATTTCGGGTGTTCCGGCCTGCTCATACCAGCGCATCATCTGGCTGAGATCGGTTTCAGGTGCCGCCTTTTGCATGGCGTTGAGGAAATCCTCGACCGTAGCGGCGGAATTGTCGTTCTCGGCGATGTAGATATCCATGCCTCTGCGGAAGGCGGCCGCACCGATCACCGTGCGGTACATGCGCACCACCTCGGCGCCTTTCTCGTAGATCGTCGTGGTATAGAAATTATTGATCTCAAGATAGCTGGCCGGACGCACGGCATGGGCGAGCGGGCTGGCATCGCTCCGAAACTGGGTCGCGCGCAGCAGGCGGACATCGGCGATGCGCTTGACGGCGGCGGAGAATTGATCAGCCATATATTCCTGATCGCGGAATACGGTGAGACCCTCTTTCAACGAAAGCTGAAACCAGTCCCGGCACGTTACGCGATCGCCGGTCCAGTTATGGAAATATTCATGCGCGATGACGCGCTCGACATTCTGGAAATCGGCATCCGTGGCGGTGGCGGGTTTGGCCAGGACAAAGGCGGTGTTGAAGATGTTCAGGCCTTTGTTTTCCATGGCGCCAGCGTTGAAATCACTGACCGCGGCGATGTTGAATATGTCGAGGTCATATTCGAGGCCGAAGACATCCTCGTCCCATGTCATGGAATTTTTCAGGGCGTACATTGCGTGACCGCAGGCATCCTCATCGCCCTTCGCGACCCAGATGCCGAGTTCCACAAGGCGGCCGGATTTGGTGGTGAATTGATCGCGGACGGGGACGAGGTCGGCGGCGACGAGGGCGAATAAATATGAGGGCTTGGGATGTGGGTCCTCCCAAATGGCCCAGGCTTGCGATCCCTCAACGCCCTCGGCGATTTTATTGCCGTTGGAGAGAAGAACGGGATAGGCCGCACGGTCAGCGCGCAAGGTGACGCGGTAGCGCGCCATAACATCGGGGCGGTCGGGGAAATAGGTGATGCGCCGGAAGCCCTCGGGCTCGCATTGCGTGAAAAAGCCTGTGCCGGACATGTACAGACCTGAAAGCTCCGTATTCTCGGACGGGTTGATTTTGACCTCGGTCTCCAGCGTGCACGCCGCCGGGGCGTCGTGAATGGTCAATGATGTCTTATCAAGCGTGTAGCGGTTATCGCCCAGTGCCTCGCCATTCAGCGTCACGCCGTGCAATTCCATCTCGCGACCATGGAGGACCAGGGGACCAGGTGCCTGGCGGCGGAGTTTCAAGGTGGCGCGCACGATCGTCGCTTTGGGGTCCAGGGTGAAGTCCAGCTCGACATGATCGACCGCAAAGGCGGGCGCGGTGTAATCGCTAAGTTTAATTTCGGTGCGCGATGGTGGTGCAATCTGTCCGTCAGCCATGAGAACTCCCTTTGGTGCAGGCGGGTGCGGCCAGTTGCCAGTTGGTCAACAGAGCCGTCAGACCACTAGCGAACCGCGCCCATCACCGCATATGGTGTGGTATGGCGGATGGAACACCTCATTTATCGTTGGATGTCTATCCCCACATCGCCGATGTCGGACAGGAAGCCTGGGATGGCTGCGCCGGGGACGATAATCCGTTTGTCTCATACGGGTTTTTATCGGCGCTGGAGGATAGTGGCTCGGTGGGTCCAAGGACCGGGTGGCACCCGCGTTATGCGGTGTTGCGCGATGAGGCGGGTGCGGTGGCGGCGGTGGCACCGGTTTATGCAAAAACAAATTCCTACGGGGAGTATGTTTTCGACCATGCCTGGGCCAATGCGCTGGAGCGTGCGGGTGGCCGGTATTACCCCAAGCTGCAAGTGGCTGTGCCGTTCTCACCCGTGCCAGGCCCGCGTTTTTTGGCCAAGAAAGATGTCGGCGTGCCCGCGATGGCGACGGCGCTGGCGCAATTGGCGGGAGAGCTTGATTGCTCATCAGTCCATGCCACGTTTTGCACCGAAGCCGAATGGCGGGCGATGGGTGAAGCCGGGTGGCTAACCCGGCTGGGCACGCAATATCACTGGGAAAACCAGGGGTATGAGAGTTTCGACGGGTTTCTCGACGCGCTCGCCTCGCGCAAGCGCAAAGCCATCAGGCGCGAGCGGCGGGAGGCGCAGGCCGGACTCACGTTTAAGGCGCTGAGCGGGGATGCGTTGACGCCAGCGATATGGGAGGCTTTTTATCAGTTTTATCTATCAACGGTGGACCGCAAATGGGGTGGCGCCTATTTAACGGCTGAGTTCTTCCCCTTATTGGGCGCGCGGCTGGCCGATAAAATCGTGCTGATGATCGCGGAACGCGAAGGCAAGCCGATTGCCGGCGCGTTAAACCTGCGCAGCGATACCGTGCTTTATGGCCGTAACTGGGGCTCCACGGAGGATGTTCCGTTTTTGCATTTTGAACTGTGCTACTATCAGGCGATCGATTACGCGATCGCGCATGGGATGGCACGGGTGGAGGCAGGCGCGCAGGGCGAACACAAAATCCAGCGTGGTTATCTGCCCCGGCCTACGTATTCCGCGCATTATATCCGCCATGCCGGGTTGCGGCGCGCAGTGGCGGAATTTCTGGAGTCTGAGCGCGCCGGAATGGCCGAGGCGATGGCCGCGATGACGGCGGAGAGCCCGTATAAAAAATCTGGCGAGGCCGGGTGATGCCGGGGTGTGGGAGGTGCGAACTTCCCGCGCTGGTTAAATTGGGCTATCGGCTGCGGGATGATCAAGGTCCGCGTCGCCCCTAGCCCAACCGGGTATCTGCATGTCGGCAATGCCCGCACGGCACTGGTGAATTTTCTGTTCGCGCGGGCATCTGGCGGGCGGTTTTTGCTCCGGTTGGATGATACCGATACCGAGCGTGGGCGGCCGGAATATGAGCAGGCGATCTATGAAGATCTGCGCTGGCTGGGGTTAGGCTGGGATGAGACGGCGCGGCAATCCGACCGGTATGCGCGTTACGCTGAATGCGCCGAGGTGCTGAAGCAAAGCGGGCGGCTTTACCCGTGTTTCGAGAATGAGGATGAGCTGGCAGCCAAGCGCGCGTCCCTGATAAAGCGCAAGCTGCCGCCGGTTTATGACCGTGCGGCGCTGGCTATGACCGCTTCCCAGCGCGCGGCCGCCGAGGCCGGTGGCAAGCGCCCGTATTGGCGCTTTAAATTATCCGAGGGCATGGCCGCATGGCATGATCTGGTACTGGGCGAACGCAAAATCCGTTTTGGCGCTGTCTCAGACCCGGTGTTAATCCGCGCCGATGGTACCCCGCTTTATACCTTCACCTCGGTGGTCGATGATGTGGATTTTGGTATCAGCCATGTGATCCGGGGTGAGGATCATGTCTCCAATACAGCCGTACAGATTGATCTGTTCCGGGCGATCAGCACGGCCATGCCGCCGCGTTTTGCGCATCTCCCGCTGATCAGCGGCGGCGAGGGTGAGAAACTGTCGAAGCGGATTGGCAGCATATCGTTGAAATCATTGCGTAAGGATGGGATCGAGCCGGAAGCCCTGGCGGCCTATCTCGCGCGGCTCGGCACCAACAAGGATGCCCAGATTTTGCCAATGGCGGATTTGATAGGGCGCTTTAATATTGCCGATTTCGGTCGCTCTCCGCCCCGGTTCGATGCCAGGCAATTATTGGTTTTGAACCGGAAATGCCTGCATGCGGCTTCCTTCAGCGCGGTGCGCGACCGGCTGCCCGAGGGGGCCGACGAGGCGTTTTGGCTGGCGATTCGTGGAAACCTGGACATGCTGACCGAGGCGCGGCGCTGGTGGGAGATTGTCACGGGGGAGATTACCCCGCCGGACATGCCGGGCGATGAAGCGGTTTTGCGCGCGGCGGCGGACACTCTGCCGCCAGCACCTTTGGGTGCGGAGTCTTGGAAGATCTGGACGGCGGCGATTATGGCGGCGAGCGGCGTCAAGGGCCGGGCTTTGTACCATCCGCTGCGCCTGGCGCTGACGGCCGAGGATCAGGGGCCTGAAATGGCGGGGCTGTTGCCTTTGATTGGCCATGAGCGGGTTTTGGCGCGGCTTGGGCGCTTCGTTGTATAGCGTGCCCGGCCCGGCTAAGAGAGCCCAAGGCAAATTGCCAGCAAAATTGAAGGTTGTGCTGCGTGGTTGATATTTTTGACGAGGTTGCCGACGATCTACGGGCCGAGCGCGCGATGCGGCTGGCACGGCGTTATGGCGGGCTGCTGATCCTGGGTTGCCTGTTGGTGTTGCTCGGTGTGGCAGCGCAGCAGGTTTATCTCTGGCACGAGGGCAAGCGAAATGAAGCAGCGGCGGCAGCCTTTTTGCGCATAACCGGGCCGATGGACGCGCAAGGCGGTACGGTGCCGGGAAATGAGGTCACAAAAGACGCGACCGCGCTGACTGATTTTGCCGCCACCGCGCCAGAGGGCTACAAAACCCTCGCGAATTTACGGGCGGCGGCACTTTATGCCAATGGTGGGCAGGAGATGCAGGCCGAGGCCCTCTGGACCAACATCGCCGATGATGCTGCGGCTGAGCCCATGTTGCGTGACCTGGCGACGCTCCTCTGGGCCCAGCACGCGCTGGGAACGGTGCCCGGTGCGGACGTACTGGCGCGGCTGAAACCGCTGACCGGGCCTAAGAATCCGTATCACGGGTTGGCGCAGGAGACCCAGGCGCTGGTTTATTTACATGAAGGCAAGATCGATCTGGCGAAGGCGTTATTTTCACAGATAGCCGCCGACCCTGACGCGCCGGATGGCGCGCGTAACCGCGCCGATGGGCTGCTTGCAAAGCTGAACGGATGACAAAAACCATGATGCGA
>JAQNCU010000543.1 GCA_029077775.1 Acidocella sp.
ACAAGTTTTCCCCCGAGTTTCGCGCCCGTGCGGTGCGGATGGTGCTTGACCACGAGGGCGAGCACGCCTCGCGCTGGTCCGCCGTGGTGTCGATAGCGGCCAAGATCGGCTGTGCGGCGCATACGCTGCATGAGTGGATCAAGAAGGCCGAGGTCGATAGCGGCAGGCGGGCAGGCATTCCGAGCGATCTGGCCGAGAAGATGAAGGCGCTCGAGCGTGAGAACCGCGAGCTGCGGCAGGCCAACGAGATCCTGCGCAAGGCGTCAGCATATTTTGCGCAGGCGGAGCTCGACCGCCGGTTCAGGCCATGATCGGGTTTATCGACGATCAGCGCGAGGCGCATGGGGTCGAGCCAATCTGCAAGGTCTTGCCGATTGCCCCATCCACCTACCACGCCCATGCCGCCAAGCGGGCAGACCCGAGCAGGCGATCAGACCGGGCAAAGCGGGATGGCGCCTTGAAGCCCGAGATCGCCCGGGTGTTTGCGGAGAATCTAGCCGCACGGCCCATGCGGGGTTCGTGCTCGATGCTCTGGAACAGGCGCTGCATGATCGTCGCCCCGTCCATCGCGGCGGCCTGGTGCGTCATTCCGACCGCGGCAGCCAGTATGTCTCGATCAAATACACAGAGCGGCTGGCGGACGCCGGCATCGAACCGTCCGTTGGCAGCGTCGGTGACAGCTACGACAACGCACTCGCAGAAACGATCAACGGGCTGTACAAGGCCGAGGTCATTCACCGGCGCGGGCCTTGGAAGAACTTTGAGGCCGTCGAGTTTGCGACGCTCGAATGGGTCGACTGGTTCAATAACCGCCGATTGTTGGAGCCGATCGGGAATATTCCACCGGCCGAGGCAGAGGCCAAATACTACGCCAGCCTGGACGCTCCGGCCTTGGCGGCTTAACTCACACCAAACAGCCTCCGACAAACCCGGGGCGGTTCAATGTAACGCTTCAAGTCGAACCGCAAAGCGTGGAGACTTGAAGCGATCAGGCTCTAAGCCGAGACTGAACAAGGCAGCTAAGTGAAGAAAAGTGACCTGACCTCTGAGGTGCCGTTTGAATTGCCTCTTGTCGTCCAAAAACTTCTCTGCCGGATCCGTCATAGCCACACTTTCCCGGGTTACGTCAGATGATTGAAGGTTAACCCAACTCAGGATTGCGGTTCCTGGGTTGGGATAAGGTGACCCATTCTGCCCGTTATGCTTCCATCACGCAGGAAAACTGGCACGCTAACATCAGGGAAATGTATAGGATAGTTATCCTGTCAGGCTGCCCGGTGTGGAGGGAGTTTGTCAAGTTTTTTCACCAGCGGCCTTAATTGAAGCGGACCATCTCTGGGCTGACCCGACGCAGACGGCTGGCTCTGCGATGAAACGCCTGGCGCACATGCCCCTGCTTTCAGCCGTCCAGGTCGGACGGGCACGCGACGAGCCTATCCAGTTGACTGAGCGGCCGGTAAGCAAGGCAGACGCGCTGCTCGCTCATTGCTGAAATGGTGCCTGCTCCCGGCCGTGGCATCGCGCCGCTTG
>JAQNCU010000544.1 GCA_029077775.1 Acidocella sp.
CACCGGCCTTCACCCGCCGCACATTCGATTGTGACAGCACCAGCCGGTCAAACGGAATATCGCGCGAGGCGCTCAGCGTGATTTTCTGAACAGTTTTCGTGGTTTTACCCATGGGACAAACTCCATGACGGGCGGCCCGGAGCCACTCTCCTGACCTGCTAACCCATCACGAATTTCTCAGCAGCCCTCTCACTCTGATCGCCGCACCACAAAAATGCCGTGGACCGGTAACGGCCCACGGCGGAATGAACACCAATGGTAAAACAGCAATCACGCAATCAGACGATTAGCCACTCCGTTCCAGCAGCAACTTCGCCTTACCTTCCAGTTCCAGCCGGGCATCCTGATGCGGTTTGCCGCGCGCCAGCGCGGTGATGCCCTGCACGAAATCAAACACGCTCTCTGGTGGATGGCCTTCCTCCTCCAGCACGGTGGAAATAATCTTCGCCGTCTCGCCTTTGCTGAAGCCGCGCTTGCGTAAGAAGCTCTCGCGCTCATCATCCTTGCGCGCCACGATCTGCTCCCGCGCGGCCTTGATCCCCGCCACGAACGGTGCAGGCGATGAGTTGGCAAAGCGCCGCAGCGCCGGTGCCGCCTCATGCGCAAAACGCTGGGTGGCGAATTTACTATGCCTGATGCTGATTTCCTGGAAATCCTCAGCGCCCCAGATGTTCCTGTTGGCGCACACCGCCCGCAGATAGAATGAGGCGATCCCCAACGTCTTCGAGCCCACCTCGGAATTCCAACAATAGAACCCGCGAAAATACAAATCTGGCTCACCATTCGCCAACCGCCCCGCCTCGATCGGGTGCGTATCATCGACCAGGAACAAAAACACGTCCCTGTCGCTGGCATAGAGCGTGGTCGTCTCCTTCGTCACATCCACATACGGGTTGTGCGTCATGGTCGCCCAATCCAGCACGCCCGGCACTTTCCAATTGGTGTCGCCCGTGCCGTTACCGGCAATCCGCATTACCGCCGAAACCAGCTCATGGTCCCAAATCCGCCCGTAATCCGGCCCGGTGACGGCGCGTAATTCCACGCGCCCGTCATCAGTCTCCAGGGTTTTCAACAGCTCAGCGCGGTGGTTGAGCAGCCCATGCTGCAGATTGATCCCGGCGAGGGGTGCAGGCAGATCCCGCAAATACCCCGCCGGTGCACCCACCAGCCCGCAGAGTTGGCCAAAACTCCAATGCGTCGGCGCCACCGGCCGCTCCTGCCCCGGCACAATCAGCGCCAGAGCCTCGCCATCATCGCGTCGGGCCTCCACCCGGATCGCTCGGCTCTCCACATTCCGCGCCTCAGCACGCTCCGCCCGCGCGCGCACCGCGTCATACAACTCAGGCAGCGACAAATAACGCTCATCATCGGGCCGCGAAAACCATTCCGACGATACCCGTCCCAGCCGCTCACCCCGGCTGACATCGACCTTAAAACCCGCCGCCGCAGCCCGGCCAGCATTAGAACCCACAGCCGCAACAGCGGCAGATGCATTGATGTCCATGTTAACTCTCCATGACAGGCCCCG
>JAQNCU010000126.1 GCA_029077775.1 Acidocella sp.
ACTGCCCGCTATGTAGAAAGGCGGCAATGCGCTGGCGGCCAGATGCAAACGCGGCAGCACTGCGAGCGGCAAAAAGGCAAACAAACCGTAGTAACCACCAGCCTCCGCGAAATCAAGCGTGCAACCCAGAGCGAGTTTTGCCTTATGCCGCGCCAGGAGCATGCGCAGGTCAGCCAGCATGCGTGGCTTTACGCCGCCGCGCCGCGCGCCGCGACTGGTGATGTGCACGCGGCCCTCAGCGATGGCCGCGACCACCGCCTGGGCTTCGTCCGCGCGGCCCTGCGCCAGAAGCCAGCGTGGCGATTCCGGCACATGGCGGCGCAACCCGATGCTGGCCAGCGCCACCAACCCGCCCGCGGCGAACACGAAGCGCCAGCCGATATCCGGCGGCACCAGCGTGAACACCGCCCAGGCGAGGAGGGCCGCGAACAAAGTGCCCAGGGACCAGAAATTCATCACAAAACTGGCCGCGAAGCCGCGTTTGCGGCGCGGCATGAACTCAGCGATGGCGGCATTCACCGCCGAATATTCCGCGCCGACACCGATGCCCGCGATGAGCCTGAGGACCAGCAGAGACCAGATCCCGGGCGCAAAGGCGGTAAGGCAGGTGGCGAGCCCATAGACCAGCAGGCTGCCCAGGAACACGGCGCGGCGGCCGAAGCGGTCCGCCAGAATGCCAAAGGCCAGCGCCCCCAGCATGATACCCGCGAACCAGAAGGCGAGGATGGCGGACAGTGCGATGCTATCGAGCCGCCAGAGCGGCCCGAGCACGCCGAGGATGGAGCCGACCAGTGTGACCTCGAACGCATCCATGCCCCAGCCCAGCCCGAGCGATACCGCGATGCGGCTGTGGCATCGATTCCAAGGCAGGTTATCCAACCGCGCGCATAGCGCCGTATGCTCATTATGTTGAGTGTTCATGACGCCGATATATAGCGTGATGGTGACAGGCGGGAAGCGCACGAGCCTGTGTTGAAAGACCCGGCCCGCGATTGACATGCTGGCCCGCCCCGGCCTATCCGAACGCCACCGGGCGCGTAGCTCAGCGGTAGAGCATTCGCTTCACACGCGAAGGGTCACAGGTTCAATCCCTGTCGCGCCCACCATCCGGGTTTACAAGCCGAAGTGAGAACCCGACCGGCAACAGCCGGATACCGAGACGGGTTTCCACGCTCCCCCAGATGCCGCGCGGCAGGAACAACGAGAAGGCCAAAGCGGTGACACCCAGCCCGATGAGATAGGCAACGCCGGTGGCACCGAACCAGCTTTCCATGATGAAAAACAGGATCGCCCCGATGATCGGGCCTTCAAACGTGCCGAGCCCGCCGACCAGGGCCATGAACAGCATATAGGCTGTCCATTGAATGCCAAAAAATGTGCCGGGCTGGAAGCTGATGGTGGTGGCCAGCCAGACGCCGCCCGCCGCCGCGCAGCCTATGGCGGCCAGCACGAACATGATGCGCTTGCCGGCATGGACCTTCACCCCGACCGAGGCCGCCGCAACCTCGTCATCGCGGATGGCCTGTACCCCGGCGCCGACGCGCCCGCGCAGCAGCGCAAACACCACCGCCAGCAGCACCACCATGAGGACGAAGCCTACCCAATAGGTGTCATTCCGTGCGGCGACCGGTGGGTAGGCGTTGAGCGCGGTGAGTGAGGTGCCGGTTTCCCCTTGAATCACCGGGTCGAGATTGACCAGAAAATGCGAAAGCTCGGCCAGCACCCACATGCCGATGGCGAATTCACCGCCGCGCAGCCGCAGCATAAGCTCCCCCACAGGCAGCGCGATGAGGCCAACGATGAGTGCCGCCAGCACCACCGCCGGATACAGGCTGACCCCAGCGTCGGATAACCGGATGAGGAAATAGCCGCCAAGCCCGATGAACACCTGGTTGCCGATGGAGACCAGCCCGGCATAGCCCGCCATGGCGTTCCACATCGCGGCCAGAATGACATACACGAACAGGGTGGTCAGCCGGTCTGTGATGTCGGCTGAGAAAATAAACGGGCCGATGGCCAGAACCATGAGCACGAGCGCGATGATAACGGCGAACAGCCGGGACTGGCGGGTCCAGCGTTCAACGCGGTAGCTGGTTGTTGCCATTACGAGGCAGCCCTTTTTGGCAACAACGCGCGCCAGGCGATGCGCCCGCCGAAGGTGCGCGCCACCAGCACCACGAGGAAGGTGAGATGCCCGGCGATGAGAAACCCGTGCGGGCTGATGGTGGCGCCGATATTCTGCGCGACACCGAGCACGATACCGCCGACCAACGTGCCCCAAAGCGAGCCGAGGCCGCCGATCACGATAGTCTCAAACGCGAAAATAAGCTGCGGGCCGCCGGCATACGGGTCGAACGAATTGCGCATGGCGAGGAACGCGCCGGCGAGGCCGATCATGACCATCGCCATCGCCGCCGCCGCTGCATAGACCATGCGCGCGTTTACTCCGATGAGGTCGACCACCGCAGGGTCGCTCGCGGTGGCGCGGATGGTGCGCCCGAGCGCGGTATATCGCAGGATGATCTGCAACCCGCCCAGGACCACCACCGCTGTGACGAAGACCAGCGCGTCGAGCTGGGCGATGGAGATGGTGTTCGTGAGGTTCCAGCTATTATAGGCGAGGTTGCCGATATTCGGGCCGAGAGATTGGGAATTGGCGCCATAAACCTCGAACATACTGTTATCGAGAATTACAGCCACGCCAAAGGTGCTGAGCACGGGGATGAGCGGCCCGGCGCGCAGGGAACGGTCGAGCACCGTGAATTGCAGCGCCCAGCCGAGCAGCGCCATGACCGGCAGCACCAGCAGCAACCCGATAAACGGCGAGAGATTTGTATAATTGCAGAACCCCATGAGCAGAAACGCCGCCAGTATGGCGAGGCTGCCATGCGCGAGGTTGATGATGCGCATGACGCCGAACATGAAAGACAGCCCGCAGGCCAGCAGCGCGTAAAACCCGCCGAGCAGCACGCCCTGGATGATCTGGTTTAAAAAATTCATGGGGCTGTGTCCGTCTGGCGGTGCAGGCCGAAATAGGCGGCGGTGATGACCTCTCGATCAAGCGCGGCGGAGGCACCCTCAAGCGCGATGGCGCCTTCAAGCATACAGATGATGCGCGAGGACACAGCAATGGCGCGCCGCAAATCCTGTTCGACGATGATGATGGTGGTGCCGGAGTTCATAAGTCCGTTGAGGGATTCATAGACCTGATCGACCGCCAGCGGCGAGAGGCCGAGCGAGACTTCGTCCAGCAGCAGCAATCGGGGGTTGGTCATCAGCGCGCGGCCAATGGCGGTTGCCTGTTGCTGGCCACCCGACAAATCCCCCGAGCGGGCTTTTAGTTTTGGTTTAAGCTGTGGGAAGGCATCGAGCACGGCGGGCAGATCCCATGTGCCTTTGCGGCCATGCGCGCCGGCAACTCTCAGATTTTCCTCGACCGTCATATCGGCGAAAAGCCGCCTGCCCTCCGGCACCAGGGCGATGCCGCGCGCGACACGCTTATACGCCCGCAATTTTGTGACATCCTGGCCATCGAACGTCACGCGGCCCGAAGCGGGGTTGTGCGCGCCGGCGATGCTGCGCAGCAATGTGGTTTTGCCAGCGCCATTGGCACCAACCAGGGCCAGGATCTCGCCCTCGGCCATTGTGAAGCTGATGCCGCGGACGGCAACCAGCAACCCGTGCCGACATTCAAGGTTCTCAACACTCAGGATGTTCATGGCGACCTCACGCCGCACTCTCAGCGCCGGAGCCGAGATAGGCGCTGATGACCTCCGGGTTGCGCATCACCGCGCGCGGCTCGCCATCGGCCAGAATGCGCCCGGCATCCATGCAGACCAACCTGGTGACCACCTGCAACAGAATATGCACGATGTGTTCGATCCAGACGACCGCGACGCCGCGCGCGTTGATGCTGCGGATGATCAACACCAGCTCCTGCGCCTCAGCATCGGTCAGGCCGCCGCCGATTTCATCGAGCAGGATAAGCTTGGGGTCGGTGGCCAATGCACGCGCCATTTCAAGGCGTTTGCGGTCCAGCAGGCCCAGGGTATCAGCCCGCCGATTGGCCAGTTTGATCATGCCACAAAGCGCCAACGCCTCGACACAAATGTCATTGGCCGCTGGACCGGAAAACTGGCCGCCAATCGCGGCGGCGACATGCAGATTCTCAAACACGGTCATGCCGCCGAAAGGCCGTGGCACCTGATGTGAGCGCGCGATGCCGCGCCGGTTGCGCTCCGCCGCATCCAACTTTGTGACATCGTGCCCGGCGAAAGCCACCGAGCCCGCATTGGGCGGATAAGCACCCGAGAGGACGTTCAGCAACGTGGTTTTGCCAGCCCCGTTGGGGCCGACAATGCCGATGGCCTCACCGGGGGCGATGGCGAAATCAACCTCGTTCAATACCACCAGGGCGGCGAAACGCTTGGTCAGACCTCGCGCATCAAGGATCGCATCCAAGCTCGTCACGGCTTAGTGATAGGGCAGCAATTTATGCGTGACCGGAACGTTATGAT
This sequence comes from Acidocella sp., assembly GCA_029077775.1. Classification (GTDB taxonomy): domain Bacteria; phylum Pseudomonadota; class Alphaproteobacteria; order Acetobacterales; family Acetobacteraceae; genus Acidocella. The sequence goes on from JAQNCU010000126.1 coordinate 4,518, forward strand.
CCTCGGCGTTATCGACCAGCACGTAGGAGAGCTTATAGGGCCCTGAATGCGCCTTCAGCCATTGTCCATTCAGCAGTGGCGAGATGGCGACGTTGGGCACGGGCCCGGTGGTGAAGTCGATCAGGCCGCAGGTTGTCACCACCTTCAACGTGCTGAGCGTTTTGGCGAGACCGGCTTTGTTCTTGGGGTCGCCAGATTGCGAGAGGGCGGCGAAACCGGCATCGAGCAGGGCCATGGACATGCCGAGTTGCTGCTGCCACTGCTTGCCTGATGCGGTCTCATAGGCATTTGCGAGTTTCATGCCATCCAAACCCGTGATTGGTGATGCATAGGGGAAAACCTTGTGCCAATAGGCCGCAGCGGCAAGGCGGTAGCCCAAGCTGCCGGAGGCTTCCACCTGGCTGGGGAACAGCCCGGTTTTGGCGATTTCAGCGATCCTGATCTGCCGGGTCAGCCCGTGTTGGGCGGCCTGGCGCCAGAATGTGGTAAAGTCAGGCGGGATGGGGAAGGTGTTGAAGATCTGCACCCCGGCGGATTTGAATTGCGCGATCTGGTCGGCGTAATCGGTCGTGCCATCCTCATACGGGCCTGGATCGACGATGGTGTAACCGGCATTGGCGAGCAACGGGAACAAATGCGCGCGGATCGCCTGCCCGTCAGCATCGTTGGGCGAAAGCACACCGATTTTTTTATTGGTCGGCACTGTGTCCCACGATGCGAGATACGAGGTTGCGAACTGCGCGACCCCAAACGAGAAATGATAGGTCCATTTAAACGGCGAGGGTTGGCCGGGTTTGGCGCCGCGCCCGAAATACCAGGATTCCCAGGGGCAAACGGTGGAGAGAAAGGGCATGCCCGCGGCTTCAGCAGCATCGGCCGCAGGGTTGGTAACCTCTGGCGTGGATGTGGCCAGGACCATATCGACATTGTCATTGTTGATGAGATCTTTGGTAAGCTGGCTGGCGCGCGCCGGGTCTGATTGCGTGTCACGATCGATGATCTCGACCGTATAGGTTTTACCGCCGATCATCAGACCGCTTGCGAATTTCTGCCGGGCAAGGCCGAGTACGAACGGATCAGCCTCACCGAATCCTGCGAGCGGCCCGGAGCGGGGGCTGACGAAACCGATTTTCAATGTGTTTGCGGGACCGGCGGCGGCCATGGTCTGCCCATAGGCTGAACGCGACAAGGCAGAGGCCGCAACACCGGCACCAGCCGCACCGAGAACACCGCGACGCGAAACGCCAGCCTGCGGCGTTGAATTTTTGGGCGCTGAATTTTTGATCGATTCTAGAAAAACCTTATTTTTTTTCATCATCTTGGACTCCCCTTTTATCGGACAGATTTTGTTATTTTCTTCGGCGTTACCGCAAAATCTAGCCGAGCCGCCCATGCTTGACCAGAACCGGGGTGCCGCGACCGATTAAATTTATCAGGGCGGCGATATGCGAGACAAATTATGTTGGTGATATTTTGTCTGACCCTCCGAATGCCACGCGTATTTCAACGAAAACGCGGGTATAAATTCCATCAGCGGTTATCATGCGGTAAGCGGCGCGGTCAAGTTATGATTCATCACTATTTCTGCGTGATCGACATGCTGACTCCTTTTTTCACAGGCGGCATCTACCCGTTTTGTGCGCGTGACAGATTATGGATCATGAAAAACCCCACCCGGGGACCACCTGGATAGGGTTTTGAAAGTGCGGCGCGGAACGGTGCCGCGATTGTTAGAAATGCTTATTTTTGAGCGTTTGTCTGATATTTTGCGGTGCTGACCGGAACATTATGCGCGACAAAATTTGTGCCATAAGCGGCGTTGATCTCGGCGATCAGGCTCGGGTCATTGGCCAAGCCACCAGGCGCAGCGTGCGCCGCCATGGGGACGAGGACCGAAAAAGACATCGCCAGGAGAGCAGATTTCAGAAGATTGGATGAGATGGGCATAACTCGAACTCCATTTTGATAAATACCGCGTTCATTCGCGTTGACCCCCTATCTAAGCCATGCGTGAAATAACTGAATACCTAGTCGGGACAGAATATATATACACTTTATGTATGAATATAATGGGCGAGTGGGCCAGTCCGGCACCGATAATAACTGAAAAATCTGGGCTTATACCAACTGGCCTAAAGAATGACTCTTGGCGGGCAGCAAGCGCTTCTTTTTGTGAACAAAAAGAAGCAAAAAAACATTATTAATCTGGGTAATTGGGGTTCCAGAAGCCTGGCACCGGCATAACAGAAGTTTTTTGCGCCGCTTTTTTTCAAAAAAGCGGCTGCTTACCTGGATGTGTCACTGTCTTCGCGGATTGGCATAATACTGCGGGGCTGGTGGGGCGGCCACGCGTCAGCAAAGAGTGTTATGCCAAGTGTCATCCTTTACGGCGATTGGTATTACCCGGTGACATTCATAACCGGAGGGGTGTTAATTGCATTGCATTTTGGGGCATCATTTCGCCGGAGTTTGAGGTGGACCCGTGCCGGCAGGCGAAATATGCGGGTATGCAAAAAAACCGAAACTAGCATTGATTCATAACTTGACAGCGCCCTGCCCAGCGACAACAAACGCGGTGTACGAAGAATACTGGTACAAAATAAAAAAAGTTACGTTCCAAGTCTGAAATTTTGCTGCGTTAACATTGGCACGCTCTCATTTCACCACGCCGGTTGAAGCCGAGCGTCGGGGGTGTGTTGTGCAATCGTGAGTGGGTTTCCGACATCAAACTCTTGAACAGGAGAGCGCTATGTCTGATCATTTCAAATCCCGCCTGCTCGGTGCCGTTTGCGTTGCGGCCATGTCACTTGGGCTTGCCAGCGTCGCTATGGCGTCCAGCGAGGAGCCAGCGGGTATCAATCTGGGTGGCACCAGCTTTAATGATGGTTTTGGCGGGCTGACCCCCGGCTTTGTATACCAGCAATATTTTCAGTATTCCCATTTCAGCGCGATCAACGACCAGAACGGCAACAAGGTTCCGGTGTTCAAAGGCACCAGCATTGATGCCATCGTGTCACTCAACCAGTTGATCTATGTCTCGCCGATCCATATCGGTTCTGGCGTGCTCGGGTTTAC
>JAQNCU010000127.1 GCA_029077775.1 Acidocella sp.
CTTGGTTACAGGCGGGCTGAAATACCGTTTACCCAACCTCGACGCGAGCGGGGCATAAGCAAATCGAATTTTTACAGCCTGTACGACATGGCGATGCTCGGCATCACCAGCCATTCGCGCGTGCCGCTGCGGCTCGCCACCATGTCCGGCTTTCTGCTGGCGGCGATCAGCCTGCTCGTGGCGATATTTTATCTGGTCGCTAAACTATTGTTCTGGAACCGCTTTCCGGCAAATTCAGCGCCCACTCTCATCGCCTTGTTCTTCTTCGCCGCCGTTCAGCTTTTTTTCATCGGCATCATCGGTGAGTATCTCGGGCTCATCCTCACCCATGTGACCAAGCGCCCGCTGGTTATCGAGCAGGAGCGGGTGGACCCGGCGGGCATTATCGGCAATGGGAATTACCCGTAACCTACCCCGCCCCCGGCTTGGCGTGCCTGGCAGTTTGTGAGACAATCTGGATATGTCGCCTAATCGATTTTCGTGTGTCCGCCCGGCCCTGGCCCTGGCGCTGTCCCTCGCCCTTACCGCCATCGGGCCACAGGCCCATGCCCAACCCCCGGCGAAAGCCGCACAACAGACCGAATTATCTTTGGCGGCCACCGGCGAGGCCACAGTCCCGCCGGACGAGACAGTGGCCACGCTGACCGCGCAATCAACCGGCAGCTCTGCGGCGGACGTGCAGGCGGCGGTGAACCAGATGGTTGCAACCGCCCTGGGCAGCGCTGCGCATGTCAAAAATCTCGTTGCGACAACGGGTGATTACAATGTCGTCACCACGAATGATGGTCAGGGCCAGCCCACCGGATACCAAGCCACGCAATCCTTGTCTCTCACCATGCAGGCCGTGCGCGGCGCCCCGCCGCCGGTGTTTCTCACGCTGATAGGGCATCTCCAGGCCCAGGCCCTGCAACTGCAATCACTTGGCGCCGTATTATCCGATACCGGCCGCGCCCATGCCGAAAAAATCGCGATTCTGGCGGCGGTCCATAAATTGCAAGATCAAGCCACCGCCATCGCGGGGAGCCTCGGCGCGCATGTCACGCTCATCAAAACACTCAACGTCTCAGACAGCAATGCGGCGTCGCCGATGCCAGACAGCCGGATGATGATGGCAACCGCCACGCCAGCGCAGGACCAGCCCGGCCCCATCATCGTGCAGGCGCATGTTACCGCCATGATCGAATTAACGCCCTAAATTATGGCTGCGCGCCTTGCCGCCAAATCAACGGGCACGCTGTTCATATTTTCGGCGTACACCCCCTGCCCGTGCAACGCGCCGATCATTACGCGGTCGCGCCCCGCCTGCTTGGCCCGGTACATCGCCTGATCCGCGCGTTCAATCGCTGCTTCCAGCCGGTCACCGTGATGCAAATTCGTGATGCCGGCAGAAATCGTCACATTCAGGCCCGGCGCAATGTGGCCAAAAGCCGCCGGCACCAATGCTGCACGCAAACGCTCAACACATGGTACTGCCTGCGCCATCGAGGTATCAGGCAGCAGCAACAAAAACTCCTCCCCGCCCCAGCGGGCAAGGACATCGCCCATCCGCAGCGTCGAACTCGCGATCTCAGCGAATAAACGCAAAACCTCGTCACCTGTCTGGTGGCCAAACCTGTCGTTGATCGATTTGAAATGGTCGATATCCAGCAACGCCACACAAATCTGCCCCGCCGCGGATGCGCGCTTGTTGGTCTCCGATTGCATCACCTGCAGCATCGCACGGCGGTTCAACAGGCCCGTCAGCTCATCGCTATCGGCCAGAAGCCGTATCTGCGCCATGGCCCGTTCCAGCGCCTTGCGCTCAGACCGTAGCGCCATTTTCATCCGGCTGATCTGGCGAGCCATCACGCAGATCGGCAACATGGATACAGTCGCGTAAAAAAGCTCGAACAATGAGTCCCGTAAACCGCTCGCCGACCCGCTCAACCAATATCGCCCGGCAATGACAGCCGCAAGCGCGAACAGCGCGAATAGCGTCAGCTCGATCACAGCGCGCGGCCGCAACGCGAACATCGCGAAGGCTGAATTCAACACCATGAGGGAAATGACAGCCCCACGGTCCGCACCTGAGATGGCAAAGGTCCAGACCAGCAACAAAATCGCAAAAATCTGCTGCGGGATCTTGAACGCGTTCGGCCCATCAACCTGATCGCCTAACCCCGACCGTATAAGCGCGTAAAAAACAGCACTTCCCGCAACGGCAACCCAGGTCAGTATCCACAGCGCGTGCGCGCTCATTAACGCGGAACGTACCTCAAACACGTGCATGCCCAACACCAGAAGAGAAACCACAGCGCCCATTACCGTGCGCTGTAGGAACACACGCTGCCGCCGCTCGGTACCGAAAATCTTTATGTCAAGCCGCTTACCGAGAGTCTTCACCATAAAATCCGCTTTTCCGAGGATAAGTTAGTCTTGTTTATCACGGAAACCTTAACAGTTAACGTATTCATCTATTTTGATATCGATATGAATATGCGTGGTCTTTAGTTTGATAGGTAACACCTATCGGTCTATCTGATAAAATCGAATTGAGTTATATATTCATCCGCGTAAACGATCAGATCGTGATCATAAATTCGGATTGGAGAGACCATGGACGGTGATATCAGTAAATGCCCTGTAATGGGCGGCCATAACCGCATGTCGGCTGCCGCGTTGTCGAACGATCAGTGGTGGCCAGATGAGCTGAACCTGAAAATCCTTCAGCAGAACTCCGAGAAAACCAACCCGCTGGGGGCTGGCTTCAACTACGCCGAGGCGTTCAAATCCCTTGATCTCGATGCGCTGAAACAAGATTTGCACGCGCTGATGACCGATAGCCAGGATTGGTGGCCCGCCGATTACGGCCATTATGGCCCGCTTTTCATCCGCATGGCGTGGCACAGCGCTGGCACCTATCGCATCGCCGATGGGCGCGGCGGTGCCGGGTACGGCACGCAGCGTTTCGCGCCGCTGAACAGCTGGCCGGACAACGTGAACCTCGACAAAGCCCGCCGCCTGCTCTGGCCGATCAAGCAGAAATATGGCCGCAAAATCTCCTGGGCCGATTTGATGATCCTGGCCGGTAACGTCGCGCTCGACTCGATGGGCCTGAAGACCTTCGGCTTCGGCGGTGGCCGCGCCGATGTGTGGGAGCCGCAGGAAGATATTTACTGGGGCCCTGAAACCACGTGGCTCGGCGACAACCGCTACACCGGCGACCGCGTGCTCGAAGAACCGCTGGGTGCGGTGCAGATGGGTCTTATCTACGTCAACCCGGAAGGCCCGAACGGCAACCCGGACCCGCTGGCCTCGGCCCGGGATATCCGCGAGACCTTCGCGCGTATGGCGATGAACGACTACGAGACCGTGGCGCTGACCGCGGGCGGCCACACTTTTGGTAAGACCCATGGTGCCGCCGACCCAGGCGCCTATGTCGGGCGCGAGCCTGAGGGCGCACCCACCGAACAGCAGGGCCTGGGCTGGAAAAACAGTTTCGGCAAAGGCGCTGGTGCCGACACAATTTCCAGCGGGCTTGAAGGCGCCTGGACCACCAACCCGGTGAAATGGGACAATAACTATTTCGATAATTTGCTTGGCTATGAATGGATGCTCACCACGGGCCCCGGCGGTGCCAAGCAATGGACCCCGGCGAACCCGGAGGCCGCGGGCACCGTGCCTGACGCGCATGACCCATCGCGCCGCCACGCGCCCATGATGTCCACGGCGGACATGGCGCTGAAGGTCGATCCGGCCTACGCGAAAATCTCCAAGCACTTCCATGAAAACCCGGAAGAATTCGCTGATGCCTTCGCGCGCGCCTGGTACAAACTCACACACCGCGATATGGGGCCCATCGCCCGCTATCTCGGCGATGCGGTGCCATCTGAAACCCTGATCTGGCAGGACCCGGTGCCGCCGGTCACCCATGACCTGATCGACGCCGCCGACATCGCGGCGCTGAAGACCAAGTTGCTCGCATCGGGTCTCTCGGTTTCGCAACTGGTCACCACCGCCTGGGCCTCGGCCTCCACCTTCCGCGGTACCGACAAGCGCGGCGGTGCCAATGGCGCGCGCCTGCGCCTCGCGCCACAAAAATACTGGGAGGTCAATCAGCCCGCTGAGCTGGCCAAAATTCTGCCCGTGCTTGAGGCGATCCAGACCAACTTCAACGCCGCCCAGACCGGTGGCAAAAAGGTGTCGGTGGCGGATATCATTGTCCTTGGCGGCTGTGCGGCGGTTGAGGCCGCGGCAAAAGCAGCCGGGCACCACGTGGTCGTTCCGTTCACGCCGGGCCGGACCGATGCCACACCGGACCAGACGGATATCGACTCCTTCGCGGTGCTGGAGCCTCTCGCCGATGGCTTCCGCAACTATCTCAAAACCGGCAGCGCCCGCCGGGCCGAGGATTGGTTGGTCGACAAGGCGCATCTGCTCACCCTCACCGCGCCTGAAATGGCGGTGCTGCTGGGCGGCATGCGCGCGCTGGATGCCAATTTCGGGCACACCAAACATGGCGTGTTCACCAATCGGCCGGGTACTCTGACCAATGATTTCTTCGTGAACCTGCTGGATATGAGCACGAAATGGCAGCGTTCAGGCACAGATGCGACTGTGTTTGAGGGGCGTGACGCCGCCACAGGCGAGATCAAATGGACGGCAACCATTGTCGATCTCGTCTTCGGCTCAAACTCCCAGCTTCGCGCCATCGCCGAGGTCTTCGCCTGTGGCGACGCGCCGGAAGCCTTCGTGCATGATTTCGTGAAGGTGTGGGACAAGGTCATGAACCTTGACCGGTTCGACCTTGCCTGATTGAGGTCGTCTGAAACAGATTGCGCCACACGGCGTCTCGGATAATCCCGAGACGCCGTTTTTTTGTCCTTGCCCGAAATTTTAAACAGTATGCGAATTAATAAATTGGTCTCCATCCGCCATCGGGTGTAATCAGGGGTTGCGAATCGTCTCAACGTTTCTCGTCCGCGCCCTGCGCGGCGTTACGTCATACACCGTCCTGATAGGAAAACGGGCGTGCCCTTGTTAAATACATCCGCGCGAACGCGCCTCGTTCTTCTCATTTACGCCGCTCTGGCCCTGGCCAGCGCCATTCCTCTGGTTATCGCCATCACCGTGCTCAGCCATGCCACCGCAACGCGGGCCATGACCAGGGTTCAGGTGAACATGAATGTCGCCTGGCACGTGCTGGAAGAACAAGGCGGAGACCCGCGCATCAAAAACAACGAATTGTATTTTGGCGACCGGGCCGTGAACGGTGATGACCAGATGGTCGATGAAATCCGCCAAATGGTTGGCGGCACAGCCACCATCTTCCAGGGCACGAAGCGCGTTGCCACCAACGTGCGCAACCCTGATGGCTCGCGCGGCACTGGTACCTATCTTGCCCAGGGCGTGGTCTATAACACTCTGGTTGGGAAACATCTGCCTTATCGCGGCGTCGCGATGGTGCTGGGCACGCCCTATTACGCCGCCTATGACCCGATCTTCGACAAGGCGGGGCACATGATCGGCATCCTTTATGTCGGCCTGCGGCAAAAGCCTGAATTGATGGCCGTGCGTGATACCGCCATCGCCCTCGCGGCCTCCACATTGTTATCGCTTATCGTACTGGGTGCCGGGGTCTGGTGGCTTGGCCGCCGCCTTTCGGCACGGATGGACCAGCAGCAAGGCGAAATTGAAACCATCAACCGCCAATTCAGCGCCGCGCTTAATAATATGAGCCAGGGCCTTTGCCTTTATGACGAAACCCTGCATCTGCTCGTCGTCAATAAACGCTTCGCCGAGATCACCTGTGTCCCCTCCGGCACCATCACCCCGGGCATGAGATTACACGAGGTCATGACGATTTGCGGCGATATTTTACAGATACCCCCGCAGACCATTTCAGAAAATTTCGATCGGCGGATCAGCGCCATCGACCGGAAGAAACATTTTGCCTACGAACTACCTCTTGCCGATGGCCGCGTCATCGCTGTCACGCATGAGCCTGTGGATACCGGCGGGTTCGTGAACACCTACACCGATGTCACACAGCAACGGCAATCAGACGCGCAGATCGCCTTCATGGCCACGCATGACGCCCTCACCGGCCTTGCCAACCGCAACCTTCTGCATGAGCGTCTGAACCACGCTTTGGCCCATGTCGCCCGCGGGCGGAATCTCAACATCCTGTGCCTCGATCTCGATCATTTTAAAACCGTAAACGATACGCTGGGCCACCCGGTCGGTGACAAACTGTTATGTATGGTCGCCAAACGCCTGCTCGCCACGGTGCGCGATGCCGATACCGTCGCGCGCCTCGGCGGCGATGAATTCGCGATCATCCAGGATAATGTCGGGCGCATGGAGGATGCCAGCCTGCTTGCCCAACGCCTGGTCGAAATTGTGGGTGATCCTTATGAGATCGAGGGCAACCACGTCGTCATCGGGGTCAGCATCGGCATGTCAGCCGCCCCCGCCGACGGTCTGGACGCCGACACCTTGCTCCGTCACGCCGATACCGCCCTCTACCGCGCGAAATCCGACGGGCGTGGCAGATATTGTTATTTCGAGCCCGGCATGGATGCAAAATTACAAGCCCGCCGGACGCTTGAAAACGACCTGCGCGCGGCCCTCGATCATGGTGAGTTCGACCTGCACTACCAACCGCAGGTCAACCTCGATTCCAACAAAATCACAGGGTTTGAGGCGCTGCTGCGCTGGCAGCACCCTACACGCGGCCAAATTCCGCCCGCTGAGTTCATTCCCATCGCCGAGGATATCGGGCTGATCGTGACCTTGGGCGAATGGGTGATGCGCCGTGCCTGTAAGGAGGCCAGCCTGTGGCCAGATGACATAAGGGTTGCCGTCAATCTCTCGGCGGCGCAGTTCAAATCACCAGGTCTTGTGCGCTCAATCAAGGCCGCCCTTACGGACTCTCGCCTCGCGCCGCACAGGCTGGAGGTTGAGATCACCGAGGGGCTACTGCTCGAAGATGACAACCACAACATGGCCGTGCTCCATGAACTGCGCGATTTCGGCGTCCGTGTCTCGATGGATGATTTCGGCACCGGCTATTCCTCGCTCAGCTATCTGCGCAGCTTTCCGTTCGACAAAATCAAAATCGACCGCTCCTTCATCACCGATCTGAGCGAACGCCCGGATTCCATGGCCATTGTCCGCGCTGTCATCGGGCTTGGCCTGTCATTGGGTATCCAGACCACCGCTGAAGGCATCGAGACCGCCTCCCAACTCTCCAGCCTGCGGGCAGAAGGCTGCGACGAGGTCCAGGGCTTTCATCTCGGCCGCCCAATGCCTGCCGCGGATGTCCGGCACTTCCTGGGCGTGAGCTCCACCGCCTGAGAAACGTAGCGCGCCGGGGCGGATTTCGACAACCACTCCGTTCATGCAAAAACGCTTCAGAATGGGCCGTGGAAGCACGGCCTTCAACCAGGCGAGACCGCCATCGGCGCCTAGGGCGTAGTGACGAATTCAGTATTTTGGAGCACTAAAATCCATGCCGCGACCGACGCGCTTGGTAACCCTGTCCGCCTCATACTTGGTCCAGGCCAGCGCAACGACATTACCAAGGCGCACGAGCT
>JAQNCU010000128.1 GCA_029077775.1 Acidocella sp.
TTCTGTTATGCCGGTGCCTGGCTTCTGGAACCCCAATGGCCCGGATTAATAATGTTTTTTTGCTTCTTTTTGGTCACAAAAAGAAGCGCTTGCTGCCCGCCGAGAGTCATTCTTTAGGCCAGCTGGCATAAGGGCTTTAAGCCGCCAGTCGCCGTCGGTTGGCGCGAACCTTGCGGCGATACAAAGCGAGGATTTTGGGGGCGGCGAAATCATGCGCGCCGGAGATCGCGGCCTGCATCATCATACCACCGCTTTCGGCCAGGGTTTCCAGTTTCTCGGAGACCATCAATTCGGCCTCCTGCTGTATGTCAGGCCCGCCAAGCGCCATTTTGGTCAGCCGCAGCGCGATGACCTGTTGGGCCTCGATGGCGAGCATGGTGCTTTGGAAGACCATGTTGGCGAGGGATGATGCCGGTATGGCGGCTTGTTTGGCGAATTTGATCATGGATAAGACTTTCAGTTTCTACTTTTGTTATAGGCTGGGCGCGTGGAAACCCCAAATGAAATTGCTGCATTGCAGCAACTTCACCCCGGATGGATGAGTTCCGCCTGCCGGGCGAGGCGGGTGAGGGCCTCGGTGCTGGCACCCTGGGGCAGTGGCGGGCGCGCAATGCGGTTCCCCGCCAGCCGGTCTGCCAGCCATGTGCCCCAGGCGCGCCATAAATCGGCGTCCTCCGGTGGGATATCGGGGCGGTCCAGCGCCAGCACCGAGAGCCGCCCGGCCATGCGGCGCAGGGCGGCATCGGCCAGGGCGCCGCGTTCCAGCAGCTTGTCGCGGCGTTTATGCGGCTCCAGCAAAGCGCGTGAGAGGGCGGCTTCAAGATTATTGCTGGCCAGGCCCGCGTGGCGGCGCGTGGCATCGAGCGCGGTCTCCTGACCCAGCAGGGCGGCGAAGACCGCGCCGGTATAGGCGGCATGGGCATTGATGGCGGCGGTTATGCTGGCCTCCAGCCGTCCGCCTTCAAAAGCGGGCCAGAGCAGCAAATTGGCGAGGACGGCCAGCCCGCCGCCGAGACAGGTATAGCCAACCCTGGAGAGCGCGATGGTAAGCTCATTCGCGCCGGGGGCGATCTGTTCGACCAGCAGCACGATCATGGGCGTGAGAGCGGCGATGAACAGGCCGTAGCTGACGGCGCGGATGGTGAAGGCGAACATGGTGAGTGGCAGCATGGCGAGTGCGAGATCGAGCCTGGTCTGCGCCAGCAGCCCGATCCCGGCGGCGAGGATGCCGCCAAAGGCGGTGCCTGCTATGCGCTCGGCACTGCGCACCCAGGTGGCGGAAAAATACGGTTGCAGGCACAGGATCAAGGTAATCGTCGCCCAATGCGCGAAGGGGCCGCCATAAGCCATGGTCCAGGCCAAAACAGGCGTGGCGGTGAGGGCCGCGCGCAACGCATGGCGCAACGGGGCGGCGGACAGGGTGAAATTCTGCACCGGCGGCCCGGTGATCTGGCGCAAGATACCAGGGCCGCGCGCGGTGGCTGAGAGCCTCTGGCCCTGGGGGGTGGCGACCGTGATGAGCACCGCGAGGTTCTCCGCGATCGCGTCGAACAAATGGCGTGCCGCGCTGGTCTGCGGTGTATCGTTCAGGCTGTGGCGAAACTGGGCGAGGCTGGCTTGCGCTTCGGCGATTTCAGTGGGCTGCCGCTGGGCGATGCGGGGGCCGGCGGCGGCGAGCCATTCGGCGAGGTGGCGCAGCGGGCGGCCGCAGGCCATGCGCAAGGCAGGCTCGGATTCAAGCGTGTCAGACAAAGCGATGAGACCGCCGAAAATCTGCTCGAAGCTTTGCAGCCGCAGAGTGACCTGGGCGGCGCGCGCGCTGGCCAGCCCGCGGCCACGAAAAATCTCATAGGCGATCTGCCGCGCGGCCTCGATCGTCTCGCGGACCTGACGGCGGTGCAAGGCGGCATGGGCCTCGAAAGCTGCGACATCCTCAGCTTCAGTGGCAAGGGCGGCGAGGTCGCCGGTGAGCGCGGCCAGCCGGGCGGCGATGGCGGCCAGGGCCAGGCGGGACGGGGCAAACGGGTGGACGCGCCAGATAACGAGCGTGAGCAGCGCCGCCCAGGCCGCACCGGCGCAGAAATTCAACCCCTGCGCCGCCGCTTGCGCCACGCCATGAACAGGCACGTCCAGGGCCAATACGGTCACCACGCTGAGCAGATTGCCGACCTGTAGCCCGCCTTGGCCGTAAACCCGGGCATAGCTGGCGGCGAAGATCATCACCAAAGCGGCGGCACAGGCAAGCGCGACCCCCTCACCCCGGATGAAGCCGAACAGCCCGAAAACGATGCCGCTGAACAGCGCGAAGGCGACCACCGCCTGGGCCCGGCGCCAGAACGGCCCGCCCGGATCGGCAAAACAGGTGAGCAACGCCCCCAGAGCGGCCAGACCAAAATGTGGGAGGGCGAAAACCTGCCCGACCAGCAGCGTGGCCGCCACGGCGATGCCCGCGCGCAGCCCCTCAGACAGCGAGACGGCACCGGGATTTAGGGTCACCGGAAGGTCGCGCAGCCTCATTTTTACCCGGCGTCACCAAATTTATTGCCCTTGGGGAAGCCCTGCGGCGGCAGACGCCCGGTGCCCGCGCGGTTGCCCAGCCATTCGGTGAGCCTTGTTTCCGTGCGGGTTTTTTCACCCAGCCGCCAGGACAGGCCCTCAGCCAGCGTGAAAACCCGGATGTCAGACAGCCCGCCATCTTTGTATTTTTGTAAGGCGACACCGGACCCTTTGGCCATTTCGGGTAATTCTGACAGCGCGAAGATGAGCAATTTGCGGTTCTGGCCGATCACCGCGACATGGTCGCCGCGCGCGGGCACGCAGGCCGCCCATTCCTCGCCTGGTTTCAGCGCCATGATGGTTTTGCCCGCCCGGCGTTCCGAGGCGAGTTCGGCCCCCGGCAGGATAAACCCGCGCCCGGTGCTGGCGGCGACAAGATAGCGCGCGGCCGGGTCCGGGATGAACAGAGCGAACACCCCGTCCTCGTTGGCAAGGTCGATGGTCAGACGGATGGCCTGGCCGTCGCCGCGCCCGCGTGCGATCTCAGAGGCTTTGATGGTGTACACCCGGCCATTGGTGGCGAGAACCGCGATCCGGTCGGTGGATTCGCAGGCAAGCTGAAAGGCCAGCCGGTCGCCTTCTTTGAATTTAAGCTCGGTGCCCGGCGCCAGATGGCCCTTGAGCGCGCGAATCCAGCCTTTCTGGCTCAGAATCACGGTGATCGGCTCGCGCTCCACCAGCGCCTCGGCGACGATCTCCAGCATGGGCGCGGCAGCACTGATTTGGGTGCGCCGCGCCCCCAGCGTGCCCGTGCCGATGGATGTGACGATGCCCGCGATCTCAGCGCTAATCGCCGCCCAGCGTTTGGCCTCGCTTTTCAGCAGGGCTTGCAGCGTGCTCTGTTCCTGTTCGAGATTTTTATGCTCGCGGCTGATCTCCTGTTCCTCCAACCTGCGCAGGCTGCGCAGGCGCATGTTCAAAATCGCCTCGGCCTGGGTCTCGGTCAGGCTGAAGGCGGCGATGAGCATTTGTTTGGGCTCGTCCTCAGTGCGGATGATGCGGATCACCTCGTCGAGGTTGAGAAACACCGCGAGGTAACCGGCGAGGATTTCAAGCCGCCGGGCGATGGCGGCGAGGCGGTGTTCGGTGCGGCGCACCAGCACCTCGTGCCGGTGGTCGAGCCAGCAGCGCAGCAACGACCGCAGGCCCATCACGCGCGGGATACGGGTGCCGTCCAGCACGTTCATGTTGAGCGAGACGCGCGATTCGAGCGCCGTGGCGCGGAACAATGAGGCCATGAGCATGTCGGCATCGACGTTCCGGGATTTGGGCTCCAGCACCAGGCGGATGTGCTCGTCCGATTCATCGCGAATATCGGCCAGAAGCGGGAGTTTTTTGTCTTGAAGGAGCAGCGCGATCTGCTCGATCAGGCGGGATTTTTGGACCTGGTAGGGGATTTCAGTGACGATGATAAGCCATGTGCCGCCCTTCTGGGTCTCCCGCGTCCAGCGCGCACGCACGCGCAACGAGCCTCGACCGCTCTCATAGGCCGCGAGCAGCGTGGCGTGGTCCTCGACCAGTTCGCCACCCGTGGGAAAGTCAGGGCCGGGCATATGCGCCAGCAAAGCCGCCGTGGTGGCATCGGGGTGGGCGATGAGGTGCATGGCGGCGGCGCAGACCTCGGTGGCGTTGTGCGGCGGGATGGAGGTTGCCATGCCTACCGCGATGCCCGCCGCGCCATTGGCCAGCAAATTGGGGAAGGCACCGGGCAGGACCACGGGCTCGCTTTCCTCGCCATCATAGGTCGGGCGGAAATCCACCGCGTTCTCGTCGATCCCGCGCAGCAGGAATACGGCGGTCTCGGTCAGGCGTGATTCAGTATAGCGCATGGCGGCGGCGTTATCGCCGTCGATATTGCCGAAATTGCCCTGGCCCTCGATGAGCGGATAGCGCGAGGAGAAATCCTGCGCGAGGCGGACCAGCGCCTCGTAGATCGAGCTATCCCCGTGCGGGTGGAATTTGCCCATCACGTCACCCACCACGCGGGCGCATTTTTTGAAGCCCGAGCGCGGGTCGAGCTTGAGCTGGTGCATGGCGTAGATCAGCCGCCTGTGGACGGGCTTCAGGCCGTCGCGCACATCCGGCAGGGAGCGGGACATGATGGTGGACAGGGCATAGGCGAGGTAACGCTCAGACAGAGCGGTGCGGAGCGGCTGGTCCTCAATATGGCCGCCGAGGTCATCTGGCATCGTCGTCTCCCGCTAGAATGCGCCCGGTTGCCTGGTCCGCGATCAGGTCATAAAGCCGCGCGCGCGGCGTTGGAAGGGGCAGATGGCGGGCGCCAAAAACGTCGCGCGCCAGAAAATGCCCGGTGAGTTTAAGGCCATCGAGGCAGGCGGGCAGGTCGGGCTCGGCCTCGGTCTCGTCCAGCAGGAAGGTGGGCAGGGCGAGCAGGCGGTCGCGCCATTCCCCGGCCTGGGAGAGTGTGACGGCGCGGCCCGTGCGCGGCGAGACATAGGCTAGCTGGTCATTGGCACCGGCGGCGGGCGAAAAATCCAGCCCGAAGCCCAGTTCGCGCAGCAAAGCCAGCTCCCACCGGATCAGCGCGGGCAACGCCAGGCCGGGGATGTCGATGCCGGCCAGCAGCCGGGTGAGGGCGGCAAAGCTCTGCGGGTGCGGCTCACGCTCCGGCAGGGCACCGGCGGCCAGGGCGCAGGCGGCGGTGAGCACGGCGAGCGGCGTGCGCGCCGCCATGGCCAAGGCCGCCGCCGGATGGACGAGTTCGCCGGTGAAGCTGCCGAGCTGTTCGGGCAGCCGTGCGGCCCAGCGCGCGGCGAGCAGGTTGCCCGGCTGCCAGATGGCGATGCGCGCGCGCGCCGCCCCGCCCCGGGCGAGCCCGCGCCATGCGCCGCGTGGGGTGAGCAAGGTGGCGAGCAGATCGCCCTCGCCCTGTGGGGCGGTGGCGAGGATGATGGCGGGTTCCTCCCATTCCATGGCTTAAGCTCGGGCGCGCGCCATTATGAAAAGACGGCCGCCATGATCTCGGGCCGGATGACGCCGTAGGGCGGCTCCGGCTGGGTGAGTTCGGCGGTGAAGCTGACCTCGCACGGGCCGGAGTAAACCGGAAAAATGCCGCGCACGCTGGTGGTCTCGCCGCCATGCAGGAGGGTGGTGAGCGTGCAGAGGGGGTTCGCGGGCTGGGCAGCGTTGGTGACCAGAATCGTGACGCGCACCGGCAACGCACCCTGCTGGGGGAGCCGTAATTGCACATGCAGGGCGCTGGCGGCGCGGCAGTCGTGGGCGAGCCGCACGCAAGCGGCGGGCGCGCCGGGGGGGTTGGGCGGCAAATAAAACCCATGCGGCAGGGCGATGTGGAAAGCGGCTGTGTTCTCCATGGTGAGCCGCCGGGGTTGGCCGTCTGGCTGAATGAGGGGGTCAAAGCGTGCGGATGCCGGCAGGGCATTGTCGCCCTCGCGGTGCAGCATCAGATACTCACCATCGGGGGCCGCCGTAAAGCCGGGCGGGGCGGTGAACCGCGCGCGGCCCCTGGCCAACCCCGTACCCTGGGCGACGACGATCAGCCGGACGCCCGGCGGCCACGGGCGGGCGAGCAGGCCCGCACAGGCGGCATCAGGCGTGATGATCACGGTGTCAGGCGCGGCGCCATCCCGCGCGCGCAAAAACGCATCGAGCGGCGTGGCGGCGAGGGCGCCGTTGGCGTCTGGCCTTAAAATCCGCGCGCCATCCGGGCCGGTCGGCCCCGTGCTGTAGCGGGCGTTATCCGCGCCGATGGTGAGGAAATGGGTGGTGATCCGCCCATAAGGCAGGGTATTGAGCAGATTGATCCGGCGATGGGCGGGGTCGGGCTCGGTGGCGATGATGTCGGCATCAGGATGGGCGAGGCCCAAGGCAACGCTGCGATAACCGGCACCGGCCCCGATTTCCAGGATACGCGCGGGGCGGTGGGTGAGCCGGGGTGGCGGGATTTGTGCCGCCTTTGCATCGGCGGTGCCCGCGCGCAGCCAGACCGGGTATGCGCGCCCGGTCAGCATGACCGCGACGAGGCCAAGGCGGTTGGCGGTGGCGGTGGTGATCCGTGCCGCGTCATCGGCGGGCAGAGCGGGTTTGGGGCCCGGCAAAATCGTAAGCCGCGCGGGCAGGGCGCTGTCTGGCACTGACCCGTTAAGGGCGAGCAGGCTGGCGAGGTGACCCTCGGTTTCAGCCGATAAGGGCGCCTGCCACGGGCCGGACGGGTCGGTGGTGCTGGCGCTCATGCCAGGGCGGCGCGGGCGGTCGCGGCGAGATAGCGCGCGGCGACGGGCAGAATGGCGTCGTTATAATCATAGGCCGGGTGGTGCAGCCCGGCGGAGTTGCCATTGCCGATCCAGGCATAGGCACCGGGGATGGCCTCCAGGAACCGGCCGAAATCCTCCGCCCCCATGGTGGGGGCCATGTCCCGACGGACCGGCAGGCCGATGTCGGATGCCGCCTGGGCCGCCAGAAATGCGGCACCAGGGTGGTTCGTGGTGGGCGGCAGATAGCCGGATATGTCCACTGTCGCGGTGAGCAGATGCGCGGCGGCGACATGGTCCGCGACGGTTCTGATCCGGGCTTCGAGCATGGTCATGGTGGCCGGGGCGAGGGCGCGAAACGTGCCGCCGACCGAAGCTTTTTCCGGGATCTGGTTATGCGCCTGCCCGGCGTTGAGCGTGCAGCAGGAGATGACGGCGGTGTCCAGCGGGTTGATGTTGCGCGCCACGATGGCATTCAGCGCCGTGATGAGATGCGCAAGGCCCTGCACCGGGTCGGCGGTGAGATGCGGCATGGCGGCGTGGCCCGCGATGCCCGACAGGGTGATGGTAAAACCCGCCGCCGCCGCCATGATCGGGCCGTCATGCAGCATGATGGTCCCGGCTTCGAGCCCCGGCCAATTATGGTAGCCGAAGATCTGGTCCATGGGGAAACGGGTGAGCAGTCCATCCTCCAGCATCGCCTGGGCCCCGCCGAAGCCTTCCTCGGCGGGCTGGAAAATCAGCCGCACGGTGCCCGACCAGC
>JAQNCU010000129.1 GCA_029077775.1 Acidocella sp.
ATGAGCCCCTGGCGCATTTGATGCAGGGCGGGATTGATGCGTTGTTAGTGCCGTCCCGGTTTGAGCCTTGCGGGCTGACCCAGCTTTATGCCTTGCGTTATGGCGCGTTGCCCGTTGTCACAAGTGTTGGCGGCCTGGCCGACACGGTGTTGGACACCAATGAGGCCGCTGGCCTTGCCGACCCGGGAACCGGAATACAATTTGCCCCCGGTGAGATTGAAGCGGCTTTGGCGAGGGTCGCAGCATTGTGGCAACGCTCGGAGATGTGGCGGCATTTGCAACAAAATGCGATGGCAAGCGATGTGTCCTGGCGCCAACCAGCCAGCGCATATGCGGCGCTCTATCAGGATTTGCTGCGAGAGTAGGGCGTTCGCGCAGTTTATGGTGAGCTAAGCAGCGCAACCGGCAGGTGGGCAAAGAGCGCACTGGCGGGAATTACCCGCCCGGAATGTCTGCTGTTGCTTAATGTGTCTATCCATTCCGGCCCTGGCAGTCTCAGGGATGTGCCAATCCAGTTTTGTGGGGGGATGAGCGGACTGGCATCCACCATGCCAGTACTCAGCCGTGTGACCGCGGTGACGATTGTTTGCCCTCTGCTACGGCGGGCAAAAGCCAGAATATGCGCGGCGGCAAGGCCGTCGGCTTCGAGCTTTTGATAGGTACCGTGCGCGAATAAATCAGATTTTTGTTTGCGTAACGCCAGGGTGCGGGCAATGATCGCTTGTTTCACCACGCCTGATTTCCAATCCGACAATGCAAGGGCGGGTGGCGTGTTTTGCAACAGGCTTGCCTGCCGCGCGGCAAAATCCACGGGGCGGCGATTATCCGGATCGACGAGGCTCTGGTCCCAATACTCGCAGCCCTGGTAGAGATCTGGCACGCCGGGCGCGGTAAGGCGCATCAGGGTTTGAGCCAGACCGTTTACCGCGCCCGCAGCCCCCAGCCGGTCGGCGAAAGCGATGATCTCAGCAAGGATGGGGCGGGACGTATCCAGTGTCCTGCGCAGGAACTCATTGCAGGCGTGTTCGTAATCTTCGTTCGGCGCTGCCCATTCGGAGACGAGTTTCGCCTCGCGTATGGATTTTATCTGCCAGGCCGACACGCGGGCGGTGAAGGCTTCCATTCCGGCATTATCCAATCCGGTAAGGCCGAGCGGCCAGGCGCCGACCAGACTCTGATAGAGCATGATCTCATCGGCCGGGCTTGGGCCAGACTCGCGCCGGATGATGTTGTTCAGCCGCATCCAGCGGGCCAGTGCGGCAGCCCACTCTGCGGGTATTTCAGAGAGGACGGCGAGGCGCGCGCGCGTATCCTCGCCACGTTTGTGGTCGTGGGTGGCGGTTGCGAGCATGGCGCCGGGCAGGCGGCGGGCCCGTTCCGCGCAGGCCGCATGGAAAGCAGCGGGTGGGATTGAAAAGACCTCCGGGTTGGACCCGACCTCGTTACGCGAGAGCAGGCGGCCAAACCGGTAAAACGCCGTGTCCTCAACGGATTTTGCCGCTGTGGGGGCGGAGAGCTGCTGGAAGCGAACCATGGCGCGCCGCTGCGCCGTCCGAATGGGACCAGCGGGCAGCGCACGTGGCGATTCGTCGGCCAGCCAAAGCCTTAAAAGGTCGAGCAATTTCACGTCGGCGGCGCGGATGCTGCGCTGGGCTGCGGCTAAGGCACGGTCCATGACCTGCCGGTCGGTGTCTGAGCTGCCAGCCTGCCCGGCATAAATCCGGTAGACTGGAAAATGCACCAGAATTTCTGTGAGCGCGCGGCGGATGGCGGTGAGCGTATAATCGCGCGTGGTAAGGTCACGGGCGGCGATGCGCCGCAGCGCGGTGGCGGTGGTATTGAGTTCGCTGGCGAGATTGTCGCGTAGTATCTGGCGGCGCGCTGGGGCCTCCTCGGTGGCGAAATCGCCCGGTCGGGCGGTCCGGTCAGTCCAGAGCGTGGTCAGGGCTGACTCACCTTCTGGGTCGTGTAATACGGCGGCGACCTGATCCATGAAGTCATAGCCGGTTGTACCGTCCGTTTGCCAATCTTCGGGCAGGCGTTCCCGCGGGGCGAGAATTTTTTCAACGACGATATAAGGCTGCCCCGCAGGCGCATCAGGCGGGCGGCTTTGCCCGGCGGCCTCCATCGCGCGGCGTAGTTTACGGGCATAAGCGCGTGGGTTGGCCAGACCGTCGATATGATCGACGCGGACGCCATCGATCACCCCTTCGGCGTAGAGTTTCAGAATCAGCCTATGTGTCGCGTTAAACACGGCGGGGCGCTCCACGCGCAGCCCTGCCAGGGTGTTGATGTCGAAAAAGCGCCGCCAGTTGATCTCATCAGAGGCCGCGCGCCACCATGCGAGTCTGTAATGCTGGCGTTCCAGCAACTCATGCAGGCGGCGCGCGCCATCGGGGTTCCGGCTGTCGAAGCGCGCGAGACAAGATTTAAGCGCCGCCGCGCCGTCAGGGTGGGTGACGGCTTGCGCAAGCATGGATTTTGCCCGTTTGGCGGCATCATGAGACGCAACACGGCCCGGAATTGTGGTGGCCTGAAGGAAAGCGTGGCTGATGTCGTCAAGTACAGGCTCTGCGTGGAGCACGAGTGCCGCGCTGCGCGCTGTGATGGGGAAATGATGTTCGTGGTATTCGATATATAGCCCGTCTCGATGTTGTAACACCAGTTCGTGGTTCGCCAGGGTCTCGCCATAGGGCGCGCCAAGAAACGGGGCGAGGATCTTGTTATGCAAGGCCGGGTCAGGCGGGGTCCAGTCGATATCAAAGAACCCGGCATAAAGGCTGGACTGACCCCATTCCAGCAGGTCGAGCCACCAACCATTATCGGCACCGCCAACGCCCATATGGTTAGGCACGATATCCAGGATGAGACCCATGGAATGGGCGCGCAGAACCTTCATCAGCCGACGCAAAGCGGGCTCACCGCCCAATGCCGGATTGATCCGGTTATGATCGACGATGTCGTAGCAATGCGTGGAGCCGGGACGTGCCATAAGCAGGGGTGAGGCGTATAGATGCGAGATCCCCAAGGCCGCGAAATAGGGCACCAAGGGCACTGCGTCATCGAGTGTGAAACCGGCGAAAAATTGTATCCGGGCGGTGGCGCGCGGTGTGGTCGTCATGCTTTAGCGAGCCACAAAACTGTACTCTGCGCTGGTAACGTTTCATCCGCGCCAAATGCGCCATCGCTGATGAAAGCTATCGTTGCATCGCCGGGCGGGCAGGGCACGGGCTGCGCCCCGAAATTCGTGGCGAGTGTCAATATTGTGCCATCACGCAGCCGCCAGGCGGCGCGGATGGCGGTTGGGCTGAGCGTTTCACCGCCCATAGACGACGCGCCTGCCAGCCCCGGAACGATGAACCGTTGGCGCAGGCTGAGCAGATTGCTGCAAAATTCCGTCCATTCGCTCTCCGCCGGTATGGGGATTGAGGCAGAGAAGGTTTCCCGCGCATTTGGGTCGGGAATTTTCTCGCGCGACTCGGCGTCAGCGAAGCCAGCGAACTGCGCGAACTCACGGCGTCGTCCGGCGCGGACAAGCTCTCCGAGTTCCTCCCCGTGGTCTGTGAAGAATAGAAATGGCCGGGTCTCACCCCATTCCTCCCCCATGAACATCATCGGTATTTGTGGTGTCAGTAATAATAACGCCATCGCGGCACGAAGGGCACGCTTGGGGGCGAGGTTGATGAGGCGCTCCCCGAGTGCCCGGTTTCCGATCTGGTCGTGATTTTGCAAGCAGATTACGAAGCTGGTCGTCGGCAGATGGCCACTCGGGCCGCCCCGAGACGCGCCATCGGCATGTGCCGAGGGCTCGCCCTGATAAGCAAACCCGCTCTCAAGGCACCGCGCAAGCTGTGCCGCGGGGTTTGGAAAATCGCCGTAGTAACCCTCTGACTCGCCGGTTAGCAGGACATGGACGCAATGATGCCAGTCATCGCACCATTGCGCGTCGAAGCCAGCTCCGCCGGGGCGTTCCCGGAGGAGCGTCGGATCATTGTTTTCATTCTCCAGGATGAGATGGATATGCCGTCCAGTCTCCGCGGCAGCGCGCATGGAGGCGGCCAATTCATGCAGAAAATCTTGTTCGGCGATGGCGTGCACGGCGTCGAAGCGCAGCCCGTCAAAACGGAACTCAAGAAGCCAATAAAGCGCGTTACCAATGAAAAAATCCCGCACCTGCCGACGACGGAAATCTATCGCGCGACCCCAGGGCGTGTGCAGATCGTCGCGAAAAAAAGATTTTGCGTAGACCCCAAGATAATTACCGTCTGGCCCGAAATGATTATAGACCACGTCGAGAAACACTTGAAGTCCGAGCCCATGGGCGGTGTCGATCATGGTTTTCAAATCGGCCGGCGTGCCATAGGCGCGATCTGGGGCATAGATGAGAACACCATCATACCCCCAATTATGCTGGCCGGGAAAATCCGCGATCGGCATCAATTCGATTGCGGTGACACCAAGAGCTGCCAGCCGAGGAAGATGGTGGGTGATGCCGGCGAACCCGCCATAGGTGCCTGGGTGAAGCTCGTATATCACGGTCTCGGGCCAGGGCCGCCCGCGCCATTGTTCGTGCCGCCAGGTGAATGTTGGGTCGGTGACAATGCTCTCGCCATGGACGTTATCGCTTTGGGCGCGTGAGGCTGGGTCCGGAACACTGACGGTATTGTTGATCAAATAGCGATAGCGGGTGTTGGCCGGGGCGGTACATTGGCTAACGAAATAACCATCGGTGTCTGCGGCCATAATGTGGGGTTCGCCATTAATGACCACTGCGACCTGCTCTGCATCCGGTGCCCAGAGACGAAACTCGGTTGTCTCAGACGTGATTGGTCTTGCGCCGACTCTCATGCCTTAACGGCAGCCGTAAGGAGCACCGCGCCGTGGGGAGGAATTTTGACCGGGCCGCCCTTGGCTGGCGCGGGCGCAAACGCTGGATCAGCGCTTGTTAAACTTATGACCCACGGTAGATCCGCGTGGGGTATGACATAGTCCCCGTCAATGTTCGAGGCATTGAGCATTAAGAGTGTAATATCCACAGCATCCCCCGAAGGTGCCGCGCGCATTAAGGTGAGCATCTGTGCCGCGCCATCTGCCCAGGCTTGCGATGATAAAGCTGTGCCGCCTTCGTCAAACCATTGTGCATCCGCGATGCCAGGAAGAATTTCGATATCGCCATGTAGAAAACGCTCCGACCGCAGGCTTGGGTGCGCGCGGCGAAGGGCAATCAGGCGGGCAGTAAAATTGTAGAGTGACCTTTCCGGGGTCTCGGATTCCGCCAGCATCGGTCGCCAGTCAAACCAGGAAATATCATTATCCTGGCAATAGGCGTTGTTATTGCCTTGCTGCGTGCGGCCCATTTCATCACCGCCCAGCAACATCGGCGTGCCGTGAGAGAAGAATAATGTGCTGAGCATTGAGCGCTTCACGCGCTCACGCAATGTGCTGAGTTCAGGGTTGTCAGTCGGCCCTTCGGTACCCCAGTTATTCGAAAGATTTTCACCATGGCCGTCTTTACCGTCCTCGCCATTGGCCTCGTTATGCCGTTCATTGAAGCTGACGGTATCGTTCAACGTAAAACCATCATGCGCGGCGATGAAGTTTATACTGGCCCAGGTTTTTCGTGACGTTCGGCCCGAGACTCTGCCTGAATTTTTATGCGACATTCCTGGGTGGACGCGTTCAAAAATATCGCTGGAACCCAGGAGTCTGGCGGCAAGCTCCGGGCGCTGGCCCGGATCGCCACGCCAGTAACGCCGCGTTCCATCGCGATACCGGTCATTCCATTCAGCGAACCCCGGGGGGTGATTGCCGAGTTGATAACCGCCTGGGCCTAGATCCCATGGTTCAGAGATGAGTTTAAGCCGCGACAATACCGGATCCTGGCGGATGGCATCAAAAAAGCCGGAGCCGGGGTCGAACCCATGAAGCTCCCGCCCTAGCGTGCTTCCGAGATCGAACCGGAAGCCGTCAATCCGATAGGCTTGCGCCCAATACCGCAGGCTATCGAGCACCATTTGCAGCACGCGCGGATGGGTGATGTTGATGGTGTTGCCTGTGCCTGTGTCATTTACCAGTCTGCGCGGCAGGTCCTGGACGGTACGGTAATAACTAAGATTATCGAAGCCGCGCCAGGACAGGGTTGGCCCCATCTCGTTGCCTTCGCATGTGTGGTTATAGACCACATCCAATATAACCTCGATCCCGGCATCGTGCAGCCGGCGAACCGCCTGGCGGATTTCATTCAGTGAACCATCCGAAGCCGTCAGGTATCCTGGGTGTGGGGCGAAGAACGAGAGTGTGGAATATCCCCAATAATTTTTAAGGTTTTTCGCAACGAGAAAGCGGTCCTGCAGAAACGCGTGAACCGGCAGAAGTTCGATTGCCGTGATGCCAAGATTGACAAGATGATCGATGATGTGCGGATCGCCCAGAGCGGCAAAGCTGCCGCGTTCGTGCTGCGGAATTTTCTCGTGGTTGATCGTGAAGCCACGCACATGGGCCTCGTAAATACTCGTCTCGGCCCAGGCCCGATTTGGCGCAGCCTCGTCACCCCAGTTGAATGTTCCATCCACCACAATGGCCTTTGGCATCGCCGCTGCGGAATCACGCCGGTCGAAGGAAAGATCCTCCCGGGCGGAACCGACACGATAACCGAACAAAGCGTCGGACCAATGGATTTGCCCGATGGTTTTTTTGGCGTAGGGATCAAGCAGCAATTTATGGGGGTTAAAGCGGTGGCCTGCCTCAGGCTGATAGGGGCCATGCACGCGGTAGCCATAGACCAGCCCGGGCCGGGCTTGCGGCAGGTAACCGTGAAACACTTCAGCGGTACAAGCAGGAAGGTCACGGCGGGGGATTTCACGGCGACCAATGGCTGCGGCAACTCGCTGGCTGGCCACACATCCTGCTCCATCAGCGTCGCCTTCGTTCCCAAGAACGTTGGCGCAGAGACGGGAACCATGACGGTCACCGACGAGTTCAAGACGCAGACGGTGGTGTTGAACGGCACGGGAACTCCTCCGCCCGGGGTTACGCTCGCGCCATCGCTGCTGCTGAACTTCGGCCTCTCCAGTGTGGGCATTGCCAGCCCGCAGCAGACGGTCACACTGACCAACAACACACCGTCCGCCTTGCTGCTGTCGAGCATCGCGGCCACGGGCGATTTCTCCCTGCTTGCAGGACAAAACACGTGTCCGGTCGGCTCCTCCGGCGGACTTGCGCCCAAGGCGAGCTGCACGGTGCAAATGGTGTTCACGCCGACGGTTGGAGGGGTTCGGAACGGTGTGCTGACGGTGGCCGAGAGCGCGTACGGCTCTGCGCAAACGCTGTCGCTGACGGGCACGGGGGTGGACTTCCAGTGGACGGCCAATGGCCCAACCAGCGTCACGGTGGCCTCTGGCCAGACGGCGGCCTACTCGCTCACGCTGGCCTCTCCCAATGCGACGACGGGTCTGGCTTCGGGCCAGGCGACGGCTGCCATCGCCTGCACGGGCGCGCCCGCCCATGCCACCTGTTCGCTGAAGCCGACCAGC